>JAPPLJ010000004.1 GCA_028819475.1 Rhodospirillaceae bacterium | reverse complement strand
GCGTCGCGGGCCTCGCCCGTAGTCCCCGCTACGCGCTTCGGCCCGCTTCTGGCGGAGCGAACGTCCGGACGCGACGCAGGCCGTGACCGTGGCGAGAAATCCGGGTCAACCCCCGAACCGGCCGCCGATCGAACAGGCGGCGACCCACCATGAGGGATGCGCCGCCGCGATTGCGCGGGCCGCCGCTGCTGCCTCGGCATCGCCGTCGAACAGGCCGAAACAGGTGGCGCCGCTGCCCGACATGCGCGCGAGGCGAAGGCCAGGCGCGGCGCGCAAGGCGGCCAGGACATCCGCTATTCCCGGCACAAGCGCGATCGCCGGCACTTCCAGATCGTTGCGGTTTGCGGCCGCGCGGCCGGCAAGATCGCCGCCGCGATCTTCGGCCGGCGACCCGAAGGACCCAGCCAGCGCCTCGAAGACCTGCCCGGTCGAAACCGCCGTCCCCGGATTGACGAGAACCGCCGGGGCGGCCGGCGGCGCCGGATCGAGCGGCGCCAGTTTCTCTCCTATCCCGGTCATGCGGGCGGTCGTCCCCGCCAGGCAGGCGGGAACGTCCGCGCCGAGATCGAGCGCCAGCCGCGCCATCGCCCTGTTGCCGACATCGGCCCGCCACAGCCGGGCGCACAGGCGCAGCGCCGTGGCGGCATCGGACGAGCCGCCGCCGATCCCCGCGGCGACCGGCAGGTTCTTTTCCAGATGGAGCGCAGCGTTCGCCGAGACGCCGCAATGCGCCGCGAGAGATCGCGCCGCCCGCAGGACGAGGTTGTCGGCGCCGGCGTCGAGCGCCGGGGTAAACGGGCCGGAGACGGTCAGGGTCAAATCGCCGGCCGGCGCAGCGCTCAGCCGGTCCCCGACATCGGCGAAGGCGACCAGGCTGTCGAGTTCGCGGTAGCCGTCGGGCCGACGGCCGGTGACGTGGAGCCACAGGTTGATCTTGGCCGGTGCGAACGCCTGCAACGGCGATCCGGGCTGCACGGCGGGCGGCATGACGGCGCTTCGGCGGCTCTTCGGGGTCGTGCCGGCCGGTCTATTGACGCGCGATCGGCTTGAAGGGCGGCAGGCCGCCCCGCAGCCTCTCTTCGATCTTCTTGCGGTCGGCGTCTTCGGGTCCGAGCCACAGCGCCCGGTTCCACTGGAAGCGCGCCTCGTTGCGCCGGCTCGCCCGCCAGTAGGCGTCGCCCAGATGCTGGTTGATGATCGGGTCGTGGGGCCGCAGCTCCGCGGCCCGTTCCAGATGGCGGACCGCCGCCTCGAAATTTCCCAGCCGGTATTCCACCCAGCCGACGGAATCGACGATATAGCCGTCGTTCGGCCGCTTGCGCACGGCTTCCTCCAGCATCCCGCGCGCCCGCACCAGCCGCTCGCCCCGATCGACCCAGGAATAGGCGAGGTAGTTCAGCACATAGGGCTGACCGGGATTGAGCTTGAGCGCATGAAGGAAATCCGCCTCGGCGCGGGGCCATTGGCCGGACCGCTCGAGCGCGATGCCCCGGGCATAGAGGAGATTCCAGTGACGCCGGGCGATCTTCGGAATGCGCCCGATCGCCCGGTCGTAGGCCAGCACCGCATCGCCGAACGCCGAGCGGCTGCGATGCACGTTGCCCATCAGCCACAGGGCGTCGTAGCGGTTGGGCCGCTCTTGCGCCATTGTTTCCAGGGCGGTGAACGCGGCGGTGTGGCGGTCGAGTTCGGCCATCGACGCCGCGGCCGATTTGCGCGCTTCCCAGCTGTAGATGGTTCCGGATTGCAGCCTGCCGAAAACCGCGACCGCGTCGCCATAGCGGCTGTCCCGCTCGAGTATGCTGCCGAGCAGGAAGACCGAGGCCGCATCGTGCGGCCGCATCCAGACCGCGAGTTGCGCCAGCGGCAGCGCCTGCTCGGCGCGGTCGCCCTCCTCGAACGCGCCCGCCAGATTGAGCAGCACCTCGGCCAGTCCGTCGGCCGGCGAGCCGATCAGGGGCCTGACCGGCCCTCCGCCGCGAATCGCCGCCCGCAGGGACCGGACGGTCATGGAGTCCGGAGCGACGGACAGATGCCGGTCGACGGCCTCGAGCGCCGCCGCCCTTTCGCCGGACCGGGCAAGGAAGTTGGCCAGGGTCTCCGTCATCCTGAGCGAGAGGAACGCCGGGACGCTCGAAATCGCCCGATAGGCCTCGGCCGCGCGCTCCGTCTGCCCGGCGACGTCGAGCAGGTGCGCCGCGTGCATGAGGCGGAAGAGCTGGAACTGCTGCTCGCCTTCCAGATCGCGATGCTCGTCCAGCGCCAGATCCGGATCGCGGTGCCGGCCCAGGGCCAGCCAGGCATGCATCAGGGGCAGCAGCAGACGGTTGAAATTACTGTGCGGCAGCCGGTCGAGATGGGTCTGCGCCTCGGCATAACGCCCGTTCCTTGCGGCGCGCAGGACGAGTATCAGGCGGGCCATCGCCTGTCCGGGCGCGAGCGCCGCGATCTGTCCGGCGAGGCCGCCCGCACGCTCCAGGCGTCCGGCAAGGACGTGGGACCGCAGCGCCCGGACCATCAGGGCGGCGTGGCCGGGCGCCTTCGGCGTGACCGAGATGAAATATTCGGATGCGCGCTTCGAATCCTTTTGCCGGGACGCGTGCAGCGCCGACAGGTAGGCGCCCCATGTCGTCATACGGTCCGGCACGAGTTTCGCCGCCGCCGGCTGGCCGGCGCCTGACACGGGGCCGGCCGGCAGCAGAAGGCCTGCTGCGAACAGGGCCAGTACCGCCTGCCTACATGTTCGGATAATTCGGTCCACCGCCGCCTTCCGGCACCGCCCAGTCGATATTCTGGGTCGGGTCCTTGATGTCACAGGTTTTGCAATGCACGCAATTCTGGGCGTTGATCTGGAGCCGCGGGTTGGCGCCGTCGTCGTCGCGCAGGATCTCGTAGACCCCGGCCGGGCAATAGCGCTGCTCCGGCGCGTCGTAGAGCGCCAGATTGTGGTCGATCGCGACGGCGCCGTCTTTCAGCACCAGATGAACCGGCTGGTTCTCCTCATGGTTCGTCGCCGAGAAGGAGACGTTGGTCAGCCGGTCGAACGACAGCACGCCGTCGGGCTTCGGATAGTCGATCGGCCGGTGCTTGTCCTTCGGCTCGATGGTCTCGTGATCCGGCTTCGCCGCCCGCAGGGTCCAGGGCGCCCGGCCGCGGAACAGCTGCTGGTCGATGCCGAACAGGAGGGTGCCGGCGACCAGCCCCTTCTTCATCAGCGGCTTGAAGTTGCGCGCCCGGTGCAGCTCGTCCCTCACCCAGCTTTTCTCGAACGCCGCCGGATAGGCCCCCAGTTCGTCCTGGGCGCGCCCGGCGGCCACGGCGTCGAACGCCGCCTCGGCCGCCATCATGCCGGTCTTCATCGCCGTGTGGCTGCCCTTGATGCGCGGCGCATTGAGAAACCCCGCGTTGTCGCCGATCAGGCAGCCGCCGGGGAACGCCAGCTTCGGCAGGGATTGCAGCCCGCCAGCATAGATGGCGCGGGCGCCGTAGGCGATGCGCTTGCCGCCTTCGAGGAAGGCGCGCACCTTCGGATTGTGCTTGTAGCGCTGGAATTCCTCATAGGGGCTGAGATAGGGGTTCCTGTAGTCGAGCCCGACGACGAAGCCGACCGAGACCAGGTTTTCGTCGAAATGGTAGAGGAAGGAGCCGCCGTAGGTCTCGCGGTCGAGCGGCCAGCCGGCGCTGTGCATGACCAGGCCCGGCACATGGCGCGCCGGCTCGATTTCCCAGAGCTCCTTGATGCCGATACCGTAGGACGGCGGATCGGCCCCGTCGCGCAGGCCGAAGCGGGCGTCGAGCTGCTTGCCGAGCGAGCCGCGGCAGCCCTCGGCGAAAAAAGTGTATTTGGCCAACAGTTCCATGCCCGGCATGTAATTCGCCGTCTGCTCGCCGCCGGCGCCGACGCCCATGTCGCCGGTCGCGACGCCGCGGACCCGGCCTTCGTCGTCGTAGAGTACCTCGGCCGCGGCGAAGCCGGGATAGATCTCCACGCCCAGCGCCTCGGCCTGTTCGGCCAGCCAGCGGCACAGGTTGCCCAGGCTGACGATGTAGTTGCCGTGGTTGCCGAAGCAGGCCGGCAGGAACAGGTTCGGCACCTTGAAGCCGCCTTTTTCGGACAGGAAGAAAAAGCGGTCCTCGCTCACCGGGGTATCGAGCGGCGCGCCGCGGTCCTGCCAGTCGGGCAGCAGTTCGTTGAGCGCCCGCGGGTCGAGCACGGCGCCGGACAGGATGTGCGCACCGACCTCCGAGCCCTTCTCCAGAACGCAGACCTCGACGTCGCCGCCGCTTTCCGCGGCAAGCTGCTTCAGGCGGATCGCGGCGGCCAGGCCGGACGGGCCGGCGCCGACGATCACCACGTCGTATTCCATCGATTCGCGGTCCGGTCGCTCTTCCGTCATGCCGTCCGATCCCGTCCTGTTACGCCGCGCCGGCGGTTGCCGCGCCGGCCCTCTAAGGGCTTGTAACGACAGCGGCTTTCCCCGAAAGTCACGAGGGCGCGCGCACGCGTGAGAATCGCGGACGCGCGACACAAGACACTTAGCGCAGAGGACGGTTCGACGCTATGCCCGATCGCACCGACCGGCAGCCTGCGGCAGCGGCGGACGCCCTCCGGCTTGCGCTTGCCTGGCAGGTCGAGGCCGGCGCCGACGAGGCGATCGGCGAGCGGCCGGTAGACCGGCTGGCCCCGGCAACGGATGGCGGTGCGCCCCGGGCCGCCGCACCGCAGCCGGAGGCGCCGCCCGCCGGCCCGCCCGGCCGGGCGCCGGCGGAGCCGCAGCACAGGACCGGACCGGCGCCCCGGCCTGCCCGTGCGCCGGCGCCCGAACCGGCAACAGCGGCGGTACGCCTCGAATCGACCGGAGAGACGGTGGCGTCGGCCCGCGAGAGCGCGCGGCGCGCCGAAACGCTGGACGCGCTGCGCGACGCGGTCGCCGCCTTCGACGGCTGCGGCCTGAAGAAGACGGCCATGAACACGGTCTTCGCCGACGGCGCGCCGGGCGGCCGGCTCATGCTGATCGGCGAAGCACCGGGCGCCGAGGAGGACCGCCAGGGCAAGCCCTTCGTCGGAGCGAGCGGCCAGCTGCTGGACAAGATGCTGGCCGCGATCGGCCTGAGCCGCGAGACCGACGCCTACATCACCAACATCGTGTTCTGGCGCCCGCCGGGAAACCGCGAACCGTCGGCCGCCGAAACCGCGGTCTGCCGCCCCTTCCTGGAACGGCATATCGAGCTGAAGAATCCCGACATCCTGGTCTTTCTGGGCGGCCCCTCGGCCAAGACGCTGCTCAACCGCACGGAGGGCATTACCCGCATGCGCGGGCGCTGGTTCGACTACCGCACGCCGGACATGATCGAGGCCGGCGGCGACCCGGTTCCGGCCATGCCGCTGTTCCACCCGGCCTACCTGCTGCGCAGCCCGCTCAACAAGCGGGAGGCCTGGCGCGACCTGCTGGCAATCCGGGAACGGCTGGATGCTTTGGCCGCGGAGCGGGCGCCTTGAGGACCGGCCGCGCCGCCGACAGGGGAGCTGCATGACGAAGATCGACGAGAGCCGGCCCTTCCTGCCGGTCAATATTGCGGTGATGACGGTCTCCGACACGCGCAGCGCGGCCGACGACCGGTCCGGCGACACGCTCGCCGGCCGGATCGAAGGCGCCGGCCATGTCGTCGCCGACCGCCGGATCGTGCCCGACGAGATGGCGGAAATCGTCGCCGCGCTCGAAGGCTGGATCGCCGACCCGGAGATCGACGTCGTCATCTCGACCGGCGGCACTGGCGTGACCGGCCGCGACGTGACGCCGGAGGCCTTCGAGCAGGTCTTCGAGAAGAAGATCGAGGGCTTCGGCGAACTGTTCCGCTGGGTCAGCTTTCAGAAGATCAAAACTTCGACCGTCCAGTCGCGCGCGGTCGGCGGCGTGGCGGGCGGCACCTACCTGTTCGCCCTGCCGGGCTCGCCGGGCGCCTGCAAGGACGGCTGGGACGAGATCCTGCAATACCAGCTCGACAACCGCTACCGGCCCTGCAACTTCGTCGAACTGATGCCGCGCCTCCAGGAGCATACCGGGCGCTAGGCGGATTCCCTGCCGGGGCCACGACCGAGCGGCGCTGTCGAGCCGGCGGGTCGGGAAAGCCGGCCGCAGGACCGTGGGCAGCAGCGACCTATTGCAAATGGCGCTCCTGTCCGTAGTAGCGGCGCAGCGCCGCCTGATAGCGTTCCAATGCCGGAACGAAGGCGTTGGCAACGTCCGCACCGGCGGCAGCCTGAGCGTGCAGTTCGGCGATAACTGCCGGTTCGTCCATGCCGGTAACGCGCCCGTCCCGGACGATTTCGCGCCCCCTTGACCAAACGGACGCGACATGGCCGCCCGTAGCCCGGCCGAGGAGAATATCGACCTCGGTGGTTCTGGAGCTGACGACGTCGCCGCCCAGCCGGTCCCAATCGAATGCGATCAGGTCGGCCGGCGCCCCCGGAGCCAGAGCGCCGTCGCGTTCGCTGTCGTCGACCACGCCGAAACCGGTTACCGTCGCGGCACGCAACAGGTCTGCCGCCGAAAGGCCCGGATCGAGCGAACTGCCCCGGTGCAGGCGATAGAGCAGCCGCAATTCCCGGAGTGCGTCGTCATCGTCGTCCAGAGACAGGGCGTCGATCCCGACCGCGAGCTGCACGCCGCGCCGGACAAACTCCGCGACCGGCGCCACGCCCGAACCGAGCCGCAGGTTCGAACTGGCATTGAGCGCGACCGTCACGCCGCGTTCCGCCAGGAGTTCGCACTCCTCCGGCCGCAGCCAGACGCAATGGGCCAGGGTCAGGCGCGGCGACAGCAGGCCCAGCGCGTCCAGATGCGCAACGAAACCGCCCGGAAAGCGGGTATCGGCCCAGGCGCGCTGACGCCGCGTTTCCTGACAATGCATGTGGACGCGCCGGCCGGTTTGGGCCGAGGCTTCGGCAACGCTGGAGAGCAGGTCGTCCGACGCCCATTCCAGGCCGTAGGGACCGAACTGGACGTTGACGGTAGCGGATTCGCAGTGCCGCGCAATTTCGCCGACCATCGCGACCTGCTCCTGCACCGATGGCAGCGGCCGCGCCCAGCGCGCCCGCAGAACCTCGCGATCCGCTTCGTTCAGGAGGCCGAGGATGGCGTCGTCCTCGCCGTAGCCCAGGCGATGGCGGTCGACCATGGGAACGACGAAAGCGATGGGCAGGCCGATATCGCCGGCCGCCCGGCACACCGCTTTTGCCTCATCGACGAGCCGATCGGAGCGCTGCGGCATGTGGCAATGCACGGCCGCCGCCACGCCGGAGCGCGCCATACGGGCGAACGCTGCCGCTGCGAGCAGGTAGGGATCGACCGGCGGATGGAGCGCGGAGGCGCCCGCCAGCCAGATCTCCAGGGCATCGTCCAGCGCACCGTAGGCGAGACGGCTTAATCCCCGCCCGTGGTCGTGGGCGTTTGCCAGCGCGGGCATCACGAAGAGCGTCGAGGCGCCTTCCTCCGCCGGGCATTCCTGCAGATCGCAAATCGTGCCGCCCCGGATTCCGATCCGGCGGTTGCACGCAACAGCAGCCCGGTCGGGCCCCGCAAGCAGCCGGTGGGCGAATATCTGCGTTGTGTCCGATGGTGCGGTCATGGCCGAATGATCAGGTTGGGCAACCAGGTCGCCAGCGCGGGGTAGACGACGACAAGGATCAGCACCAGCAATTCGAGAGCGATGAACGGCCCTGCGGCGACGTAGACCTGACGCAGGGTAATCTCCGGCGGCGCCACGCCTTTCATAACGAATAGAAGCAGTCCGAACGGCGGCGTGGTCAGGCTGACTTCGAGCACAACCAGAAGCAGGACGCCATACCAGACCAGATCGAATCCGGCGTGCTGGGCCAGCGGCATGAAGAATGGCAGGGTGATCAGCATCATGGACAGCTGATCGATGAACGCGCCGAGCGCGAGCAGGATCAGCAGCATCAGGATGAGCAGGGTAATCGGGCTGAAATCAAGTTCGATGGTGATTTCCAGCAGGCCGTCGACGGCGCCCGAGAAGGCGAGAATCTGGGCGAAGGTAACCGACGCGCAGATGATGAACAGCGCCATGCCGGTCACCTTGGCCGCTTCGACAAGGGCCGTGCGAAGGGCATGCCGCCTCAGGCAGCGATAGGCGACCGCCGCAATGACCGCGCCGACCGCGCCCAGCGCGGCCGATTCCGTCGGCGTCGCCCAGCCTGCGAGGATGCTGCCGACGACCAGGACGAACAGCGTCATCAGCGGCACCACGTAGATCAGGAACGGTATAAACCGGTCGCCCGGCGTCAGGCCCTCCTGGACATAGGCCGGCGCCAGACCGGGATTGAGGCGGCAGCGCACGACGATATAGGCGAAGAAGAGCAGGGCGATGAGGAGACCGGGCACGATGCCGGCGATCAGCAATTCGGCCACCGGCATCTGCGCCAGGCTGGCCAGAAGCACCGCCAGCGCCGACGGCGGAATGAGCATCGCGATGCCGCCGGTCCCGAGGATCGGGCCCATCGCCATCGACGGGTGGTAGCCGCGGCGCTGCATTTCGGGGAGCAGGGAACTGCCGAGCATGGCGACATTGGCCATCGTCGAGCCCGAGAGGGTCGAGAATATCGTGCCTCCCGTGACCGCAACCAGCGACAGGCGCCCCGGCACCCGGGCGATCAGCCGGTCGACCGCATCGATGGCGCGAAACGCCATGCCGGTGTGAAACATGATCTCGCCCATCAGGATAAACAGCGGGATCGGTGCAAGGGAAAAGGTCGTGACCGACCAGACGGCATTGCGCACCAGCTGCATGAGGCCCGCCTCGCCGCCGAGGAAAACCACTGCGCCGACCAGATTGACCGCTAAAAAGGAAAAGGCGACCGGCAGACCGGTCGCCATGAAAAGGATCAGCATGCCGAGCAGCATGCCAAGCGCGAAATACCATTCCACGGGTCAGAGGCCGGTATCGACCGGCCGGGCGGCGGGCTCTTCGCCGGACGCGGCGATCCACCGAAAGAGCCTGCAGCCGAATTCGATTGCCATCAGCGCGCCGGATATCGGCACAAGGGCAAAAAGCCACCATTCGCGGATCGTCATAATCTTGAAGATTTTCGTGTCGGCCGCGTAGAGCTCGATGGTCGAGCGCAGCCCGTAGTAGAAAATCACGGCGCACACGATCAGGCCGGCGGAATTGGCGACCAGCGCCAGGATGCGGCGCCCGCGCGGCCCGACGATTTCGACCAGCAGATCGACGCTCACATGTGCCGAGTGCCTCAGAACCCACGGCGCGGCGAGAAAGGTCACGGCGAGCAGGCTGTATTCGACGATTTCGATCATCCAGGGCAGCGACCCGAGGCCGGTCCCCCGGACGACGATTTCCGCGGTAATGCCGAGGACGACGAACGCCAGCAGGAGAGCCGCGATTATCCCCAGCGCCTCCAGCAGCGCGTCATACACTTTCGAAAGCCGCACCATCGGCGGACAGATCCCCGGCGTCAGCGGCCGGCGGCGATCGCCGCCGGCTCGCCGCCGCAAGACTCTATTTCAGTTCCGTCAGCTTGCGGATTTTAGGCCCGTTCACCGGATCCTTCTTCATCACGTCGGCCCAGCCCGCCTGTGTCGCCGTTTCGAGAAACTTCTTGCGCTCGGCGCCCTTGAGCACGATCGCCTTGACGCCGTCCCGCGCCTGCAGGGCCCGCTGGCTCTTGTTCGTTTCCTCGCGCGTGTTGCCGAACTCGTTCTCCAGGCGGATCTGGACGTCGTGCAGCACCTTTTGCTGCGCCGGCGTCAGCTTCTTCCAGGTGTCGAGATTGACCAGCACGCTGACCTCCGCGGTGAAGAAGCCGGGCTCGACCCGGTATTTGAGCACCTTCTGCCAGCCCCAGGCGTGAATGCCCCATAACGGCCAGCCGAGCCCGTCGAACACGCCGCGTTCGAGGCCGGCATAAGCCTGGCTTGGCGGCGTGGTGATCATGACGCCGCCCAACGCCTCGATGAAAGACTGGTAGACCGAGGTGCCGCGGATCTTGAAGCCCTTCAGGCTTGCGCTATTGATCGGTTTGGTCAGGTAGAAATGGAAATTCACCCCGTCGCCCCAGCGTCCGAGATAGTGGACGTTCATCTTTTCGGCGTGGAGCGGGCGCAGCAGCGCGAAGGTTCCGTTGGTGCGCTGCTGCTGGACCGGCACGGTCGACATTTTCTGCGCGTCGGCGATCGGCAACAGCTTGTTGTAGAAGGTGCCGGACAAATGAGCGAGATCGAGCACGCCGGACTTCACCGCGTTGCCCATCTGGAACGGGTTCATCGCCTTGAAGCCCGCGGCCACCATCTTGACCTGCAATCCGTGGGCCGCGCCGGCCTCGTTGGCGCGCTTTATCCATGTCCGGATATGCGGATACCAGATGCGGTCCACCGACGGCAGAAAGGTACCCGCTTTCAGCGTGACGGTGTCGGCGGCGGCGGCCGTACCCGCCAGTTGCGCGCCGAGTATGACGGCGCAGGCAATTCCAAGACCCGATTTTGCGAACATCGATTCGTCCCCTTTGCGACGCGCCCAGACGGCGCCATGCCGTCCAGCCCGTCCCGCAAGGGCTTCATGTTTCGGCCGGCAGCGGACCCTCCGCCAAATCTGAACCGGGGGCTTCGGCCTGATCCCTGGCGGCTGGACGCAGCGAGGGTCTGTTCCTAGTGTAGGGTATATCCGGCGAAGCGTCGAACGGCGTTGCCGTTGTGGACGCGGCCGGCTCACGGGGTGCAGGAAAATCCGTGCGCCCGCGGATCGGGATGGACCGAAGCGACATGCAAACCTATCGCCTGGCCACGGTGGAACATCGGGGCCGAAACTTTCCCGTTGTCGAGGTCGCGGGAGTCCTCATCGACTTCGGCACCGGTTATGAGGCCTACAAGCGGGACACCGGCACGCGCGATTTCTTCAAGGCGAAGCACGGCTACACCATGCTCGACATTCTCGAGGAGTGGGACCTGTTCGACGCCGCTCTGGAGGGTTTCGCAGAGCATGCCGCATCGCAGGTCAGGGGGGGCTTGCCGGATTATGCCTACCGGCCGGACGAAGTGACCTTCCTGCCGCCCGTCCTGTATCCGAACAAGATCCTGAACGCGGGCTCCAACTACTACGACCACGCGCTGGAAATGGGCGCGGCAGCCCCGGACCGGGACAAGCACGAGCCCTATTTCTTTTACAAGGGCTCAAGGCATAACGCGGTCGGCCATGGCGGGACGGTCTATCTGACGCCGCGCGCGGACTACATCGACTGGGAGGCGGAACTCGCGGTCGTCATCGGCCGCACGGCCAAGAATGTGCCGGTCGACAAGGCAATGGACTATGTCGCCGGTTTCACCTGCTACAATGACATCTCGGCGCGCGACCGCATGATCCGCCACGGCGAGACGTTCGACTACGACTGGTTCGCCAACAAGGGCAACGACAGTTTCGCCCCGATGGGGCCGTTCATCGTGCCGGCCAGGTTCGTCGGGGACCTTTCGGACATCCGCATCAGGTGCTTTCACAACGGCGACAAGGTCCAGGATTTCAGCACCGACAATATCGTTTTTTCGATCCCGGAACTGATCGCCAACGCGTCCGCAATTACGACCCTGTCGCCCGGCGACGTCATCGCGACGGGAACCGGCGCCGGCGCCGGAATGGCCCACGGCATTACGGTCGAGCACGGCGAAATCCACAAGGTTTTCGAGCATATGTACGCGGGCAGGAGCCGCCTGCTGGCGCCGGGCGACACCATTGCCGTCGACATCGAAGGGGTCGGCCGCCTGGAGAACAGCGTCGCGGCCTATCCGAACGACCCGAATCGCGGCTGAGAACGATAGTTATGCCAGATCGGATCGACCGGCGTCTGCGCGAGCTCGGAATCGTCCTGCCGGCCCCGGCGCCGGCATTCGCAAGCTATCTTCCCTGGAGAATTTCCGGCAATACGGTTTACATCTCCGGTCAGGGTCCGTTGGTCGACGGCAGGATCGAGGAGAAATACTGCGGCCGGGTCGGCAGCGATCTTACCGTGGAAGAAGGCCAGGCCGCGGCGCGGTTGACGGCGCTCAACGTGCTCGCCCAGCTGAAAGACGCGTGCGGCGGCGATCTGGATCGCGTCGCCGGCTGTATTCAGCTGATGGGCTTCGTGAATTGCGATCCGGGATTCACACAGACGCCGACGGTGATTAACGGCGGATCGGATGCGATCGTCGAGGTGTTCGGCGACGCCGGCCGCCACGCCCGGTACGCGATCGGCTCGCACGCGCTCCCCGTCAACATCGCCGTCGAAATCGCCGCGATTTTCGAACTCGACTGAAAGCGCCGGCCGCGCGTCGCGCCAGTCTCCGGCCGGCATACCTACTGCTGCGTCCGGCGCCCGCCTTTCCACGCCCGCCAGGCCGCGCCGTCGTCGATATCCGCCAGCGTTTCGGCGAAGGCCGCCCGCCGGTGGCGCGGGATGTTGCGCAGCGTCGCGGCAAGGGTCTCCGGGTGCGACCAGGGCACGCCGTCGAACAGCTGCGAACAGCGCGCCGGCCCGCGCTGGCCGACCAGCCAGAATCCGCCGTCCTCGGCCGGGCCAAACAACAGATCGGACCGTCGGAGAAGATCGAACCCGCGCCCAATAACCCCGGCGTCGATCCCGGGAATGTCGGCGCCGAAGAGCAGGCGCGGCCGGGGCGCGAACCGGTCGAGGCAGCGCGCCATGCGCAGGCCGAGATCGCCCTCGCCCTGTTCGATGCAGGGCAGCCCGGCGAGGCGCGGCAGCCCGCGCCGCAGATGGGACGATGAGCGCCGAGGCGTTGCCGCGAGCACGAGATCCCATTCCGGGCGCCGTGCCAACCGCGCGCCGATCCGTTGCGCGGTGCTGCAATAGAAGCGCCAGGCGGCGGGCGCGCCGATATCCGCCGCCAGCCGCGTCTTGACCGCGCCGACGAGCGGCGCCTTCAGAAACAGGATCGCGACCGGACGGCCGCGCGGCGAGCCGGCCGGCATGTCAATACAGCCGCGCCAGCAAGGCCGGCGGCACGCCCATCAGATAGAGCGAGAGCAGGGCGAGATTGCGCGCCGAGCGGTGGCGGTAGCCGGCCTGCAAAAACCTTTCCGCCCCTGTCACCGCGTCGATGTCCAGCGGCACGAGCCGGTTCTGGCCGATGCGGCGGACCAGGTCGACATCCTCGAACAGCGGCAGCGGCCGGTAGCCGCCGAGCGCCCGGTAGAAATCGCGGGCGACCAGCAGCCCCTGGTCGCCGTAGGGCAGGCCGAAGCGCCGGCAGCGCCAGGCTACCCGCTTCTCGAGCCGCCGGGCGCGCGGGTGCGGATCGTCGAGCCGGAACCGGCCGTAGCCCGCGCGCTGCCGGTTCGCCGGATCGGCCATGAAGGCGGTGGCGGCGGCGTGCCAGCCGGGGGCGAGGCGGGTATCGGCGTGCAGGAAGAGCAACCAGCCGCCTTGCGCCGCGTCTGCGCCTGTCGCCAGTTGTGCACCGCGCCCCTGCGCGCCGGTTACGACCTGCGCGCCGGCCGCTCCCGCAAGCTCCGCCGTCGCATCCCGCGAACCGCCGTCGCTGACCAGGATTTCCAGCCCTTCGCCGCCGCCCCCGGCCGGTGCCGACAACGCTGCGAACGTCGCAGGCAGGCGGGCCGCCTCGTTCAGCGTCGGGATCACGATGCTCAGGCCGATAGGAGTCATGACCGCCTGTCTCGCCCAGCCGGCCCCGTCGTTCAAGCGGCGGCGCACAGCGGTACGCCGGCTTGTCAAATTGTTCTTTTTTTGTTCTTGACTCCGGCAGCCGGAATACCCACGATGACCGGTATGGACCCCGTCACCCGAATTCCGGAGAGTACGCCGTTCGATTCTCGGTCGCCCGGCCCACGACGCCCGTCCGGGCAGGCCTTCCGCGGCCGGGGCGCGGGGTTCAATCCGCCGAACCGGTTCGAGACGATCCGGCGCGACCCCTTCTTCGACGGCTGGGACGCGCCGGCCGACCCGGACGGGGCGGAGGCGGGCCTGCCCGCCGCTGCCGTGCCGACGACGGTGACGGTCGACGCGACGCGCACGGTGATCGCGCGCAACGACTCGCCGGACGTCGGCTTCGACCGCTCGATCAATCCCTATCGCGGCTGCGAGCACGGCTGCGTCTATTGCTATGCAAGGCCGAGCCACGCCTGGCTCGGCCTGTCGCCGGGCGTCGATTTCGAGACCCGGCTGTTCGCCAAGCCGGACGCCGCTGCCCTGCTGCGGCAGGAACTGGCCCGGCCGTCCTACCGCTGCGCACCCATCGCCATGGGCACGAACACCGACCCGTATCAGCCCGTCGAGCGGGAACGGCGGATCACGCGCCAAATCCTGAAAGTGCTGGCGGACTGCAACCATCCGGTCACCATCGTCACCAAGTCGGCCCTGATCGAGCGGGATATCGATATCCTCGCGCCGATGGCGGAAAAGGGCCTTGCCGCGGCCGCCCTTTCGGTGACGACGCTGGAGCGGACGCTTGCGCGGGCGATGGAGCCGCGGGCAGCCGCGCCGGCGCGGCGGCTGGCGGCGATCCGGTCGTTGGCGGAGGCCGGCATCCCTGTCCGGGTCATGGTCGCGCCGGTGGTGCCGGGCATCACCGACCACGAGATGGAGGCGATCCTCGAGGCGGCGCGCGACGCCGGCGCCTCGCTCGCTTCCTGGATCCTGCTGCGCCTGCCCGGCGAGGTGAAGGACCTTTTCGCCGACTGGCTCGACACGCACTATCCGGCGAAGCGCAACAAGGTGCTGAACACCGTCCGCGCGCTGCGCGAGGGCAAGCTGAACAACGCCCAATGGGGCGAGCGCATGGTCGGCAAGGGCGCCTTCGGCAAGGCGCTGGACATCCGCTTCGCCATGGCCGTCCGGCGGCTTGGCCTGAAGCGGGAGGGCAACCCCCTGCGCACGGACCTGTTCGTCAAGCCAGCAAGGGATGGCCGGCAGATGAGCCTGTTCTAGGGAGCGCCGTCCCAGCCGGATTCTCACGCTGCCGCCGCGATGATAGACTGGCGCCATGCACGACGGCGTCGAACTGACCGGCCTTGCCCTTGTCGGGCTGATCGCGCTCGCGGGCGGCCTGCTGATGGTGCGGATGCGCCAGCCGGTGATCGTCGGCTACATCGTGGCCGGCGTCGTGCTCGGCCCGTCCGGTTTCCAGCTGGTCGAGGACCGGCTGAGCGTCGCGGTCCTCGCCGAGCTCGGCGTGCTGATGCTGCTGTTCCTCGTCGGCATGGAGCTCAGCCTGCGCGGCTTCAAGGCGATCTGGAAGGTCGCCGTCGGCGCCACCCTGCTCCAGATCGCGATTGCGGTCGGCGCGATGCTGCTGATCGGCTGGGTCGGGGGCTGGCCGACGCCGGTCGTCGTCGTGCTGGGCTTCGTCGTCGCCCTGTCGAGCACCGCGGTCGTCGTCAAGATGCTCGAGCAGCTCGACCTGCTGCGCCAGCCGGTCGGCCAGCTCACCATCGGCATCCTGATCGCCCAGGACCTCGCCGTGGTGCCGATGCTGCTGACCATCGGCCTGTTCGGCGACAGCGAGCCCGGCCTGCTCGACCTCGCCAAGATCCTGTTGTCGATCGGCCTGCTGATCGCCTTCATCCTCTATCTCAGCCGCCGGCGGCGCCTCGTGTTGCCGTTTTCCGCCGTGGCCGGCGCGGCGCCGGAAATCCTGCCGCTCGCCGCGCTCTGCTTCTGCTTCGGCGCAGCGGCGCTTACCGGCATCCTCGGCCTGTCGCCGGTGCTCGGCGCCTTCCTCGCCGGCCTTGTGATCGGCAACAGCACGGCCCGCGCGCCGATGGTCCGCACGACGCGGCCGATCCAGAGCGTGCTGATGGTCGTGTTTTTCCTGTCGATCGGCCTGCTGATAGACCTGCGGTTCATCTGGGAAAATCTCGGCACGGTGATCCTGCTGCTCGTCACCGTTACCGTGGTCAAGACGGCGGTCAATGTCGGCATCCTCCGGCTGCTGCGCGAGCCCTGGCCCAACGCGCTGGTCGCCGGCATCCTGCTCGCCCAGATCGGCGAGTTTTCGCTCGTCGTCAGCGAGGTGGCGCAGGAACGCGCCATCATCACGAGCGAATCCGGGCAGTTGATCGTCGCCGTCATCGCCTTCTCGCTGCTGATGTCGCCCCTGTGGATCGCCATCGCGCGGCGGCTGATCCGGGTCATCATGCTGGGCGTGACCTCCCTGCGCGGCACCCTGCAGGCGGTCGAGACCCGCAGAACGGCGGCCGTCGCCCGTCACCTGCTCGCCCTCTGGGCAATCCTGCTGCGCGCCTGGCGAAGACTGCGCCTCGCCGGCCGGTTTCGCCGGCGCGCCAAAGCGCAGCTTCCGGCGGAATCCGGGGACGGGCCGGCACTGCTGCCCGACCGGAGCGCCACGCCGGACGCCGCAAACCGGGCCGATCCGGACAATGCCTGATTTCGCCGCCGAACGGGCCCTGGCCGGCGCCGCGGGCGGAACCCGAGAAATCCTGGTCGCCGGGGTCGACGAGGCCGGGCGCGGGCCGCTGGCCGGCCCGGTCGTTGCGGCCGCCGTGTGCTTCCCCGGCCTGGCGCTGCCGCCCGCGGTGCGCGGCCTGATCGACGATTCGAAACGGCTCACGCCGGCCCGGCGCGAGGCCGCCTTTGCCGCGATTCTCGAAGCCGGGACGGTCGGCACAGGCGCGGCCAGCGTCGCGGAAATCGACCGGCTCAACATCCTCCGCGCGACAATGCTCGCCATGCAGCGCGCCGTCGCCGCGCTAGAGGTGCCGCCGGCGGCGGTGCTGGTCGACGGCAACCGGGCGCCGGACCTGCCCTGCCCGGCGCGCCCGGTGGTCGGCGGCGACCGGCAGTCCCTGTCGATCGCCGCGGCCTCCATCGTCGCCAAGGTGACCCGCGACCGCATCATGGCGCGGCTCGCCGCCGAGCATCCCGGCTATGGCTGGGAGCGCAACGCCGGCTATGGCGTGGCCGCGCACCGGGCCGCGCTCGCCGCCCTCGGCCCGACGCCGCACCACCGGCGAACCTTCGCGCCCGTGCGGGATATGCTGGCGGACATTGAATGAAGTTCAAAATTAAACGGCAGCTTCGAGATTGACCGCCGAACAATTGCGAATAAAATCAGAAAAAATCTGTAGAATATGTTCTCTGCAGGCGCGTTATTGCGACGCTTTATTGGGATTTTTCCATGACTGTTCTTCAGACCGACCGGATCATTCACGGCGATTGCATCCGGGTCATGGAGTCCCTGCCGGCCGCGTCGGTCGACCTGGTATTCGCCGACCCGCCCTACAATCTTCAGCTCGGCGGCGAACTGCACCGGCCGGACAACAGCCGGGTCGACGGCGTGGACGACGCCTGGGACCGGTTCGACAGCTTCGCCGCCTACGACAGCTTCACGCGGGCCTGGCTGGCGGCGGTCCGGCGCGTCCTGAAACCGGACGGCGCGCTGTGGGCCATCGGCACCTACCACAATATCTTTCGGGTCGGCGCAGCGATGCAGGATCTCGGCTTCTGGATCGTCAACGACGTGATCTGGCGCAAGACCAACCCGATGCCGAATTTCCGCGGCACCCGTTTCGCCAACGCCCATGAGACGCTGATCTGGGCGGCGCGCAGCGAGGCGTCGCGTTACAGTTTCAACTATGAGGCCATGAAGACCGCCAACGACGATCTGCAGATGCGCAGCGACTGGCTGCTGCCGATCTGCATCGGCGCGGAACGGTTGAAGGGCGCCGACGGCAAGAAGCTGCACGCGACGCAGAAGCCGGAAGCCCTGCTGAGCCGGATTCTGCTGGCGACGACGAAGCCGGGCGATGTCGTCCTCGACCCGTTTTTCGGCAGCGGCACGACCGGCGCGGTCGCCAGACGCCTGCACCGCCGCTGGATTGGCATCGAACGCGACGCCGGTTATGTCGCAGCCGCCCGGCAGCGGATCGCCGGCGTGTCGCCGCTGCTCGACGCTGAACTTGCCGCCAGCCCCTCGAAGCGGGACCAGCCGCGGATTCCGTTCGGCTGGATCGTCGAGCGCGGCCTGATCGCGCCGGGCGACGTCCTGTTCGACCGGCGGCGCCGGCATCGCGCCCGGGTGCGCGCCGACGGCAGCCTGATCCACGCCGACATGACCGGCTCTATCCACAAGGTCGGCGCCCACGTCCAGGGTGCGCCGTCGTGCAACGGCTGGATGTTCTGGCATGTCGAGCGCGACGGCGAGGCCGTGCCGATCGACCGGTTCCGCCAGAAACTGCGCGCCGAACTGGACTGACGAGGTCGGCGGACAGGCCCCGCTATTCGAACAGCGTCTGGCGGACCGGGATCGTTTCGACGGTATCGGCGCCGGTCGCGGCGGCGACCTGCGCGGCCAGCCGGTTCAGCGTCTCGCGCTGGCCGATCACATAGTCCAGCCAGTCGCCGGCGAAGGCGCGGACCGCCGACAGCATATCGTTCGCCGCGGCAGCCGTGGCCCCGGCGGCCTGCACGAGCGCGGCCTGCGCCGGCCCGCCGCCGCCGCGATGAACATCCTGTGCCGAGGCGGCAACCCGGCGCGCCGCGATCCGGTCCCGCTCGATCCGGAGGATCAGCGCATTGAGCTTGACGAGATCGCCGCCGATCGCATCCAGCGCGTCGCGCGCCGCCGTCATGCGCGCCCGGTGGCGGGCATCGTCCGCCGGCAGCGGGTCGCCGGCCTGGAGCCCGAACGCACCGGCCGCCGCCAGATAGTTCCGGGCATAAAGGGCGAGCGAGCGTTTGCGCAGGGCGAATTCCTCGTCCCGGTCGGCGAGCGCCCGCTCCACCCGGCGATGGGCGTCGGCGACGGCGGCACCGCCGCCGGTTTCCGCGACCTGCGCCGCGGCGGCCGGCGCCGCATCGCTCCCCGCCGCATCGCTCCCCACCGCCGGGCGGAACCGGAGGTCCGGCGCCTTCGGCGGCGGCCGGCCCAGGGGCGGGGCGCCGGTGATTTCGACGAACGGCGTGCGCGTGCCCGGCGTCTCGCCGGCGAAGGTGAGGAACAGGGTGCGCTCGCCCCCGGTGCAGCCGGCCAGCGCCGCACCGGAGAGGATAAGCGCGGGCAGCGCCATATGGCGGGCAGCGCGTTTCACAGCGTCGGTTCCGGCCCGGTTCGACATGGCGGCAGCTTGCCCGCAATCGGCCGGACGGGCCAGCCCGATTTCGCCCACGTCGGGACCGGGGCGTCGGGACCGGGGCGCCGGGACCGGGGCGGCGGGCCAGGCCGGCGCAACGGCGGCCGCAATGTCGCGCCCCTTTCCAAGGCGCCGGCCAATGCTTACAAACCATAGCCTGACCGGACAGCGCGGCCGGCCAATTTGGCCGGGGCGGCCGGGGTGCCTGCCCCGCCGCCGATGCACCGAAGCCGGTCGACACGCGCGGCACCAAAGCCCGCGCCGGCAGCGCCCGTAGCTCAACTGGATAGAGCACCTGACTACGGATCAGGAGGTTGGGAGTTCGAATCTTCCCGGGCGCGCCAATTGAACCAAAATCCGGTGAAGATCGAAAAATGGTCGGCTATTTCCGATTCGACTATAGATCAATGACTTGGCGGTTAAAGGTTCGAACCGCCTGAAGCGAACCTCATGTTGTATGCGGCTATTATTCGTCGCGCCTCCTCGACCGCCCAGATCAAAAGCGATTTCGAAGGCTTGGCACAACGTTCGACGACCGCGCCGAACAGAATTCGTCGTCCGTCACCCCGCCAGCGCCCGCCGGCGACGCTGCGAAACGTGCCAGTATGCGACCACGCTTTCGAGATACTGCATGAGCAGAAACATGCCGAAGCCGACCGCGCTGATGTAGAGCACACCCGCAAAGACGACATCGGTTTCGCGGCCCGCACTCGCCTTCAGCATGGCACGCCCGAGTCCCTGGTCGGCGCCGATGAACTCGGAGAGAACGGCGCCGGTGACCGAAAAGGTGGCGGCGAGCTTCAGCCCGGCAAACATTTGAGGGAGGGCGTTCGGGAAGCGAATCAAAAGCAACGTGCGCATCGATCCCGCACCTGTCGAGCGGGCAAAATGCAGGGCTTCCACGGACGTTGAACGCAACCCGAGGACCGTGTCGATCACGATCGGGAAGAAGGAAAGCAGGAATGCGATGAGGATTTTCGAGGTCATTCCGAATCCGAACAGGACCAGGAATACCGGGGCAAACACGATCTTTGGAATCACCTGCGAAATGACCAGGATCGGATAGATGCTCTTGCCGATCGTGCGCACCGACACGATCAGGAATGCCAGTGAAATCCCGACGATGACACTCAACAGGAACCCGGCTACGATTTCCTGAAACGTTACCCAGGTCTCGGCAAGCAGGTAGCCGCTCTCTTCGACCGCCGTCCGAAGCACCTCGGTCAGCGGCGGCAGCACGTAGTGCGGGATGTCTCCGAGACGCACACCCGCCTCCCAGACCGCGAGACCCAAGACGATTCCGGCGGCGGAGTAGGGAAACCGGCCCGATCGGCGGCTTCCGATCGGCAGGCGCAACAAATTCCTGCCCCGCTTTCGAAGATCGGCAACCGGCCTCTTCCCGCCATGTTGAGGGGGGGTGTTTCCGGCGCCGGGTCTGATCCTGTCCAACATCCGACTACGTCAAATGGGTTTCTTCGAGTCGCCTTGAAACGTGCCAGCGAATGGCCCGCTTTTCGATAAACTCGATGAGAAAGTAGACACCGACCCCTAACGCCGCGAGCCAGATGATCGCGGCAAGCATGGTGACGGTTTCGAGACGGGTTTGAGCCACGATGATCAGGCGGCCGAGGCCGCTGTGGGCGCCGATGAATTCCGCGACGACGGCGCCGATGACCGAGAAGGCCGCCGCCAGCTTGACGCCTCCGAAAATACTGGGCAGCGCATGGGGAAGCCGGATCTTGAAAAATATGGCGACGGTGCCGGCGCCCATAGACCGGGCAAGGTAGAGCCTTTCTTCTTCGATCATGCGCAGGCCGGTCAACGTGTCGATCGTGACGACGAAGACTCCGAAAATCGCGACGATCAGGACTTTCGAGAGCAGCCCGTAGCCGAACCAGATCACGATCGCCGGCGCAAGCGCGATGATCGGGATCACCTGGGTTGCGACAAGGTACGGATAGACGGCGCGCTCGAACCGCATCGAGGTGTCTATCAGCAAGGCGAGCCCGATGCCCACGACGACCGCGAGGGCGAAGCCGAGAGCCACTTCCTTCATGGTGACCGCGGCCTCGGGGGCGAGCGTAGACCACTCGGTAACCGCGGCAAGGAGCGCGTCGGACGGCGCTGCGAAGACGTACAGCGGAACGTCGCCCAGCCGGATCCAGAGTTCCCAGGCGATCAGCACGAGCAAAATCGTCAAGATGGGCCAGACCAGGTCCGCCAGCCGCTGGCGCCACCGCGCCGGTCGCCTCTGTCCCGAGGAAATCCGGCTCGGACCCGCATCAGATCCGGCTCCCGTCACCGTACCTGCCTGAATCTGTTCAGGGCCCGTCGCCCGGTATCAGCGCACAGACGCGACGAGCGCGGGGCCGACCCCCGCCCCCTCGCCGCGCCTGCCGGACTCTTTCCAGCTTTGACGCCGGCAACGCATCAGTTGCCGCTGATGTATTCGTTCGTGAACACATCCTTGGCAGCCGGCGCATTTTTCAATCCCGCATACTTCGTCAGGACAGCGATCGCATTCTTCCAATCGTCGAGCGACATCCATCCGAGCGCCTTGCCCTTGGCGTTCGGCGTGCGTGTTACGAATGCCGAAAGCGCTGCGACGTTCGCCGCCTCGTCGTAGTAGTATTTCTTCACCTGCTTCGAGATGATGCCGTAAAGCTCTTTCGGATTCGCGAATGCATAGTCGAAGCCCCGCATCGTCGCCTGGACGAATTTCCGGGCCGCCGAACCGCTCTCGCTCAGGGTTTTCTTTTTAGCAACGATGCCCCACCCCAGCGACGGCACCTTGTGGTCCCGGTAGTTGATGAAGCGGACGGGCCCGGAGCCGGTATATCCGGACGGCCACCAATCGTTGGAGACCACGGCGTCGAACTTGCCCTCGAGAAAGCCGGGAATAACCGCCTGCGTCGGAAGGGTTACGATCTTGATCTTGCCGCAGTCGATATTGTTGACCTCGCATACGGCGCGGAGAAGCCCGATGCCTGCCGACCCGGGCGAATCCGCGTAGGACTTCCCGACAAGATCGTTCGGCGAGCGAATGTCGGAATCCTTCCGGACCGCGAATCCAAGGCCCGAATCCTGGATTGGCATCGCCACCATCATGAGGTCGGCACCCTTGCTGTTCGCTCGCAGCAGGGCATCCCCGGTTACGAAACCGAAGGTTTCCCTGCCGGCAGCGACGAGCTGTGCGGTGGAATCCGAGCCCTGGCCCTCCTTCAGGTCGACGTTCAAGCCCTGGGCGGCGTACCAGCCTTTCGCCTTTGCAACCCAAAATCCGGCCTGCTCGGGCCCGGCGTAGTAGTCGAGGCGGACCGAGACCTTATTCTCGGATTGCGCCGGTGCCGCGGTAAGCGTGCCGAGAACGGCCGCACCACCAATCGCGAAAGCAACGCCTGCTGCGGCTGTCAACATCGAGCGACGATGATAACAGACTGTCTTTGATCCAAGTTGCGTTCTCATCTGCGTTTCCTCCAGTTTGGCTTTTGCATTTTTCCGTTTCGTTTGTTTCATCTGTTTTGTCTCGTGTGCCTCCATGCGCGGCTCGCACCGAACTCCGCAGATCGACTGCGTTGTTTGCTGCCGCGCTCGGCCGAACACCTCCCTGAGCATCAACGCCGCGCCGATGGCTCAATGCGGGTGTCCTGTCCGTCACGCAATGCCGGGATCACCCGCTCGCCGATCAGCTCGATGGCCCGCATGTGCGCACCGTGCTCGAGGCCATCGATGCAAAATATGACTTCATCGGCGCCGAGCTCCTTCAGCCTCGTGCAGCGCTCAATGAAGAATTCCGGGTCTCCGACCGTAACGAAAGGTCCTCTCTCGTTCAGATACTCGACATCCTGCGTATGCTCTTCGATATCGCCGAGTTGCCCCATGTAGGCGTAATCGGGACTCGCCGATGCCAGCTTCTTGTAAAAGCCGAGAACCAGTTCGACGGTCTCGATAGCGACCCGGCGGGCGGTACCCATCGCCATTTCCATGGTCTCGGCGCAGTGCGCCCGATTTACGTAGACCCCGAGACTGTCGAACACATAGGCGCCGATCGGATCCGCATCTTTCAGCGATTCCTTGTATGCCGGAATGGCGTCCTCCACGAAGTCCCACCCCCGGACGAGGCTGCCTCCGCTCATGACGCCGAGCCCCTTCCGGCCCGCCACCCGGTGACCCTCCAGCCCGGTCGAGCAGTACACCATGGGCGGATGCGGATCCTGCACGGGCCGCGGAACGAGGCTGCGGGACGGGATGTTCCAGAACCTGCCCCGATGCTCGAACGGATCGCTGCTCAGGGCCTTCGCGATGATTTCGAGGGCCTCGTCGGATTGGGCCCGCGTTTCCTTCGGAGAGATCTCGAACCCCTCGATCACGTCCCGATTGTTCGACCGCACCGCGCCGAGTTCGGCGCGCCCGTCCGACAGGACATCCAGGGTGGCCAGCTGCTCGGCCACCCTGATCGGATGATTGAAACTCAGCACGACGATGCCGCCGGCGCGGAGCTTCATCCGGCTCGTTCGGGTCGCAACCGCCGAGAGGAAGACTTCCGGCGACGAGATTCCGTAGTGTCGGCTGAAGTGCGATTCCGACAGGAGATAAATGTCGAAGCCTACCTCCTCGGCGCGCACAGCTTCGGCGATCATTTCCTTGTATCGCTGATGATACCGTTGGGGAGTCGTCGGACTGCACTCGTGGAACAGGCCGAAACGCATGTCGAATCGCCTTGCTATTGCCCGGTGCGGCCGGGCCCGTCTCGCATCTGGTTGGGCGGAGCCTGGCTTCCGCCGGCGCGGCCTGCCCGATGTTCCAGCCACCGGCACATGCGTTGCACCTCGGCCTCCGCGGCCGGCAGGATGTGCGAAATATGGACGAATGCATGACTCAGACCTTCGACCACGGACAGGGTCGTCGGGACCCGCACCCTGGTCAGCGCGGCCGCCAGAGCGAGGGACTGGCCGACAAGAAGATCCTCATCCCCGCACGAAATGTATGTCGGCGGAAACCGCTCCAGGTGGGCGGCGCACACGGGACTGACGAGAGGATTGCGGTATTGGCTGAGATAATGGGGCCCGAGGTAGGCTGCGTTGAACATCCACTCGATCATGCCATCCCAGGTTTCCGGCTCTTCCTCGCTCAGGAGATAGAGGTCGTAAATCCCGTAGATCAAAAGCGCGCCAGCGAAATCGATCGGCATGCCGGCAAATTCGCCCTCGTCGAGGCTGGAGAGCAATTCGTCCTTGAACGCGACAACGGTCGCCGCGGCAAGGTTGGCTCCGGCCGAGCTGCCCGCGATCAGGACGTTGCCAGGATCGCCGTTATACGCGCCGATGGATTCGGCTATCCAGCGACAGGCGTAGATCGAATCCTCGAGCGCGCAGGGGAAGGGATGCTCTGGCGCCAGGCTGTAGTCGAGATTGACGACGACGTAGCCCGCCTCGGCCAGGCGCATGGCCGATTTCCGGAACTGTATGGCCGACCCCGCGGCCCATCCCCCGCCGTGCATATACAATAACGCCGGAAACGGCCCCGCACCCTTCGGAACGTAGATTTCCGCCGTCAACGGAATCCCGTCGCGCTCGCGGAGGACGACCCGCTCCTCGACCCGCGCCATCTTCGGGTATTCGGCCACGGGCCCCGCGTCGATCTTCATGGAGTCGCGGAATGCAACGACATCTTCGATAGACGCGAAACCCGGCGGCTCCACGGGCCTTCCGGCCGCCGCCGACATCCATTCCCGAACCCAGTCCGATCTGAACGAACCGGTTTGCGATCGAGGGGAAGAAGCCATTGCGAAAAAGCAGTTTTATGCAACGGAAACTGTCACACGACCGACAGTGGCTTGTAAAGGGTGCAGCTGCACGAAGAGCCTTCGCGAGACTGCCGTAACGCTTCAGGCAACAGGCGGGCAGCAGAATTCCGGAGGGCAGCCCGGGCATCGCGTTGAGCGGTTTCGGGCAATTGTGTACACTCGCCGCCGCGGCGGACGGCACCGTATCGCGGTCTCCACGAGGAAGAACATGAAGGTCTTTGGGTCGGCAAGCGTAAGGCCCGCGGTGCCGGGTGCCGGGCGAACGGAGGGTGTCGGTGTCCCGGTGGTGCTCGACAGCGTCTCGAAGCGTTACGAAACCCTGGGCGAGCCCGTGCAGGCGGTCGACGATGTCTCGCTGACGTGCAAGCCCGGCGAGTTCCTCGCCGTCCTCGGCCCGTCGGGCTGCGGCAAGAGCACGATCCTCCTGCTGGTCGCGGGACTGGTGCCGCTGACCAGCGGGACGATCTCCATCGGCGGGACCGTGGTCTCGAAGCCGTATACGAATCTCGGAATGGTCTTCCAAGAGGCGGTGCTCCTCGACTGGCGCAGGGTGATGAGCAACGTGCTGCTCCAGGTCGAGATGCGCGGCCTGAACAAGAAGGCGTACCGGTCCCGCGCCCAGCAGCTGATCGACCTCGTGGGTCTGACAGGCTTCGAGGACAGCTACCCGTTCGAGCTCTCGGGCGGGATGCGCCAGCGCGTCTCCATCTGCCGCGCCCTTCTGCACGATCCGCCGCTCCTGCTCATGGACGAGCCGTTCGGCGCGCTGGATGCGCTCACCCGCGACAAGCTGAACCTCGACCTGCAGCAAATCTGGCTGGCGTCCAGGAAAACGGTCTTTTTCGTCACGCACTCGATTGCCGAGGCGGTTTTCCTCGCCGATCGTGTCGTCGTCCTGTCTCCGCGTCCCTGCACGGTCGAGGAAATTCTCGACATCGACCTGCCCCGTCCGCGCGACCACTCTGTACGCGAGACTCCCGAGTTCGGCAGGTACGCGAGCGAAATCCGTCAAATCTTCGCTTCGCTCGGTATTCTCTGAGTCGCGGTCCGGCCTGCGCGTGGGGCAGCGGGCGGCCCTGGGCCGCCGGCGAGCGCTTTCATGGCGCCGCATACGCCGCATGCTCTGTTCTTTCAAACCGACACTCGACAGAGAGCCGTGGTCCGGAGACCGCCGGTCCGGAGCTCGCCCGCCGTCCGGAATTTCATGGCCTCTCCGGCGTATCGTTCGACACCCGGGTTTGACCCTTCGGAATCACATGAAATCAACGGGTTTGCCCGACGATCGGCGTCGAACCCCGCCGCCGAACCGCACCGGGGTAGAGCGCGGCGCGGATTTCCCGCTTGAGTATCTTGCCGTAGCCGCTCTTCGGCAGCGCATCGACGAAATGGATGTCGGCGGGAAGCTTGAACGCGGCGACGGACTCGGAGCACCAGCCGATCAGCGCGGCGGCATCGGCCTGCGCGCCGTCGCGGAGCACGACAGCCGCGGCGACCGCCTCGCCCCATTCCGCGTCCGGGACGCCGAAGACCGCCGCTTCGGCGACGTCGCGGTGGCGATGCAGCACTTCCTCGATTTCACGCGGATAGATGTTGGTCCCGCCCTTGATCACCATGTCCTTGATGCGGTCGGTGACGTACAGGTAGCCGTCCTCGTCCTTCCACCCGACGTCGCCGGTATGAAGCCAGCCGCCGCGCAGGGTCTCTTCGCTTGCCTCCGGCGCGTTCCAGTAGCGCTGCATGACGACATCGCCGCGAACGACGATCTCGCCCGGCGCTCCCGGCCCAACGGGTGTATCGTCCGGACCGAAGACATCGACCTCGGCGCCGTGACATTCGCGCCCGACGGACGTCAGGCGCCGCGATGACGTCTCGAGGGCCGCTCGATGCTCCGATTTCGACAGGAAGGTGCAGGCCAGCGGCGCCTCGCCCTGGGCGTAGACGTTGACGAAAATCGGCCCGAAACGGTCGAGCGCCCGGCGCAGCGGCTCCAGATGCAACGGCGCGCCGCCATATTGCACCGTCTTCAGGCTGGATATGTCGTGTCGGATCGGCCACGGGCCGTCGAGCAGCCGGTGGATCATCGTGGGCACCAGCGAGGCCTTGGTCACCCGATGGCGTTCGACCATCCGGTAGAAGTCTTCGGGCTCGAAGCGCGTGAATTCCGGAAAGACGTGGGCGCCGGCGCCGGCTGTCTGGTGAAAGACCAGAAGCCCGGCCGCATGGCTCATCGGCGTGACATGGGCCAGCCGTTCGTCGACGCCGCTGGGCCAGATATCGATGAGCTGGGCATCGACCATGGCGCCGAGCGAGCGATGGGTATGCACGGCGCCTTTCGGGCGCCCGGTGGTGCCGGATGTGTAGAAGATCCACGACACCGTATCCCGGCCGACCGGAACGTCGGGGACCGGCGCCGCGCCGGCCACCAGGTCCTCGTAATCCTCGATCCCCGGATCGACCGGACCGGCGCTCCCGACCACGATGAAATGGTCCAGCACCGGCATCCGGCTCCGCGCACCCAGAAGTCCCGCCGCCCGCGAGTCGCTGCACAGAACGGCCCGCGCGCCGCAGTCGGCCAGCATGTAGGCGTGCTCGGCCGGATGCAGACGGCTGTTGACCGGGACGATCGCGAGCCCCGCGCGCAGCGGCCCCAGGAGGCATTCGATCGACCGCGGTTCGATATCCATGACGATGCCGACCCGGTCGCCCTCGGCGAGGCCGAGCCGCCGCAATCCGCCGGCCAGCCGCCCGACCCGATCGTCCAGCCAGGCGTAGCTGCGCTCGCTGTCTCCATGCAGGATTGCCGGCGCATCGGGATGGCGGCGCGCCGCCCGCGTCAGGTGTCCGGCCAGGTTGAGGGGCATGCCGGCGACCGGGAACCGCCGGTTCAGCGGCCGTCGCGGCCGGGCCAGTCCGCCGCGCGCTTGCCGAGGAAAGCGGAGACGCCTTCCTTGGCGTCGGCGGCATGCGCGTTGCGCGCGGCAACCTCGCCGGCAAAGTCGTAGGCGGCGTCGATATCCAGTTCAAGCTGCCGGTAGAAACTGCGCTTGCCCAGCGCAATGGCGTAGGGCGATTTGGCGGCGATCTCATCCGCCAGTCCGTCCACGGCGGCATCGAGCCCGTCGGCCGGAACCACCTCGTTGACCAGGCCCATGCGAAAGGCGTCGTCCGCAGGGAAAAGCCGGCCGGTCAGCAGCATCTGCATGGCATGCTTGCGGCCGACGGCGCGGCTGAGCGCGACCGAGGGCGTCGAACACCATGTGCCGATATTGACGCCCGGCGTCCCGAAGCGCGCGTCTGCGGACGCGATCGCGAGGTCGCAGGTGGCTACGAGCTGGCAGCCGGCGGCGGTTGCGATCCCGTGAACCCTGGCGATGACGGGCTGCGGGATGCGGTTCATGGACAGCATCATGCGATTGCAGGCATCGGCCATGCGGCGGGCGAATTCTCCGCCCTCTTCGTTGCTGTCGAGAATCTCCTTCAGGTCGTGGCCGGTGCAGAAGAAGCGCCCGGCGCCTTCGAGAACGACCGCCCGGACCGATATATCGGTCTCCAGCCGCTGCCAGAGATCCTGCAGCGAACCGATCAGTTCGAGCGACAGCGCGTTGCCCGATTCGGGCCGATTGAGCGTCGCGTAAAGAATGGCGTCGCGCCGGCGCGTCTGCAGCACCGCGGATGTTCGGGTCGACGATTCCATGCCCGACCGCTCCTGTTGTCCGGACGATTGGCAAATTTACCGGCTGACCGAAGACAGCGGCAATCAGGGTAACACCGATCCGCCCCCGCCGACCACCGTCGCTGCCGGCAGGTGCGGCGGCCGGGATTTCGGGGCGCGGCTATTTCCCCTTGAACACGGGCGCCCGCTTCTCCGCAAAGGCATCGCCCCGGGAGCGGCAGCCGCGAGTCCTCGACCCGCATTCCCCGATGTCCGGCCAGGGAACTCGGCCGGGACAGCAACGCCACCCTCCGGTTCCCTTGTCTCCGTACTGCCGCCGGCTAGGATGCCGGAGGCATGCCGGGGAGGGGACCGGGGAAGGGACCGGGGAAGGGAAATGTCATCGCAGAACGACAGCACGCTCGTCTGGGACGGGCGGTCGCCGCGCGCCTTCGAGATCGCCGTCGCGGACGAGGTGCTCGACGACCTGCGCAACCGGCTGCGCGCCACCCGCTGGCCCGACCGGGCGCCCGGCGACCCCTGGCAGTTCGGCACCGACGTCGCCTATCTCGAAGCGCTGTGCGCCTACTGGGCCGGGGACTATGACTGGCGCGCCCAGGAAGCGGCGCTCAACGGCCTGCGCAACCGCAAGGTCACCATCGCGGGCCACGACCTGCACTATGCCCATGTGCCGGGCGAGGCGCCGGATGCGCCGCCGCTGCTGCTCGCCCACGGCTGGCCCGGGTCCTTCTACGAGTACCACCGGCTGATCCCGCGCCTGACCCGGCCGTCGGAGTTCGGCGGCCGCGCGGAAGATTCCTTCACCGTCGTGGCGCCGTCCCTGCCCGGCTACGGATTCTCCTTCACGCCGGGCCAGCGCCGCTTCGGCCTCAGGGACGCCACCGACATCCTCGCGGTGCTGATGACCGACGTGCTGGGCCATGACCGGTTCTTCGCCCACGGCCAGGATTTCGGCTCCTATGTTGCGGCCCATCTCGGCAACGCCCACACCGACAAGACGCGGGGCATCCACGTTACGCTGATGGCGCTGCCGCGGGTCCTGCCCGAACTGGCCGAGCCGACCGAAGACGAGGCGCGTTACCGGGCGCAGCTTGCGCACTGGCTGACCGAAGAGACCGGCTATGTCCAGATCATGGGGACCAAGCCGCAAACCCTCGCTTTCGGGCTTACCGATTCGCCCGCCGGCCTGGCGTCGTGGATCGTCGAGAAGTGGCGCTCGTGGAGCGATTGCAAGGGCGATGTCGATGCGCATTTCGGCCGCGACACGCTCCTGACCAACATCATGATCTACTGGATTACCGGCGCGATCGGCTCCTCGGCCTGGCCCTACTACCAACGGACCCGGGAGCCCTGGATCATTTCGGAAGACGAACCGGTGACGGTGCCCACCGCCTATGTCGAGCATCCCTTCGAGATCCTGACGCCGCCGCGCTCGCTCGCCGAGACCATGTACACCAATATCCAGCGCTGGACGGTCCGGGAAAGCGGCGGCCATTTCGCGGCGCTGGAGGATCCGGACTGGCTCGCCGCCGACATTTCGTCCTTCTTCGGCAGCCTGCGTTAGCGGACCCGTCCGCCGGCGGCGCCTGCAAGAAAGGCCTGCTCGCTTCGAGCCGCTATTGACCGATCTGAACCGGTCGATATCAGCAAATCGTGTCGTAGGCCGCTGTCTCGAACGCCATGTAGCCGGGGAAGGAAACCGGATCGCCAAAGGGCAGGACCTGCGTCGCCCAGAAGCCGCCGACGCCGTTCTCGCGGTCGAACCAGTAGAAGAGGTTGGCCAGCCCGTGCCAGCCGATGCCCCCCGCCGGGCGTCCTGTGGGCGCTTCCTCCCCGGCGACCATGAAGCTGTAGCCGAAGTCCTTCTTCATCCCGGGGAAGAACGGCGTGCCATGGGTCAGCGCAGGGATGACGGCCGGCAGGTCGAAGAGCGCCTGCGGCGGGTGCAATGCGCCTTGCACCGCGAACCGGACCGTTTCCGGCTTCAGGACCCGGCCATGGGGACCGGCGCCATCGTTCAGCCACATGCGGATGAACTTCATGTAGTCGGGAATCCGCGCATAGAGCCCGTGACCGGTCATTTCCACTTCAGGATCGTCAGGCAGCGCGAAATCGTCCATCGGCGACAATGAGCCGTCTTCTTCGCGCCGGTGGAAAATCGCGGTGCGCGCCTTCATGTCCGCGGTGCGGGTGAACGCCATGTCGTCCATCCCCAGCGGAGCAAACACGCGCTCCTGCAGCACCTCGCCAATCCGCTTGCCGCGGACCGCTTCGACAACCTGACACGCCCAGTCGATGTTCGTGCCGTATTCCCATCTGTCGCCGGGATCGAACAGCAGCGGCGTGGTCAACGAGGCGCGGGTGCAGGTCAGGATGCTGGGCTGACCATGCTCCTGGGCCAGGCGATAGTAGTTTTCGTTGAAGATGTCATAGCCGAGGCCGGCAGTGTGCAGCATCAGCATGCGCGTTGTGATATCGCGCCTGGGCGGGCGCAGTTGCGGGTTCCCGTCCGCGTCAAAGCCTTCGAGCACCTGCAACTCGCCGATCTCGGGCGCGTAGTCTTTCGCGGGCGCGTCGAAGTCCAGCAATCCTTCCTCGACACACTGCAGCACTGCGGTACCGCCCACGGCCTTGGACGTTGAGAGAATTGCGAACACCGTGTCTTCGGTCATCGGGTCGTCGCTGCCCCAGCGACGCACCCCGGCCGCGCCTTCATAGATATTCTCTGTCTCGTTCGTCACCATGGCGACAACGCCGGGCACCCGTTCTGCACCGGTTGTCACGCGCTCGAGCACCGCATCGCACGCTTGCGCCAATGTCGACATGATGGTCCCCCCTTTACACGGCGATAGGCAACGCCGGCACCGCAAGGCGTATTGCGTCAGCCCGCAATCGCTGCGCCAATCTCCCGGCTGCGGTATCGGACCACGAATACGGCCACCGGACAATGCGATGGCTTCAACCGGCCTTCATCCAGTGTTGACCGGCATGCAGGTTGAGCGCCGATCGGCACTCTGACTCATTGATTTTCCGTAACGGTCCCGGGTCAGGAAAGGGTGCCGATCGACGTTGGGCGGTCCGTGGCGAAAGCCCTTCCGGTCGCCCGCCGCGCCGGCCGGCACTCTTGCAGAGGGATGCAAAACCTCCCTTACGGACCCGCGCCGGCTTCCTCGGCTTCCATCGCGGCGAACAGCTTGCGGATGCCCATCACCGCCTTGTCCGCCTTGAGCGGGACTTCGGAATAGCCGTCGTCGTCGTAGGCGAACATCGCCTGCTGCTTCTCGAGCGCCCAGCGATCCTCCTCCACCACCGAAGGGAAGGTCTCCGAGAAGCGTTCGGCGACGGATCTCGACCCGCCTTCATGCCTGTAATAGCCCGGCGTGTTGACGATCCAGTGCCACTCGACATGCTCCCGGTCGATCGGCAGATGGGTGTGGTAGAGGACGTAGCCGCGGTCCGCCCCGGCGCCCAGCTTGCCCGGCGGCGCGACGCGGATTTCGACCCGGGTCAGGCCCGGGTTCATCATGTGGTGGGTGTGGTCGCGGTCGACGGTCTCCAGGCCGAACCAGTCGACCATCATCGGCGGCTGCGTGTAGTTCTCCGCGTGCCTGATCGACTTGATCGTGTGGTTGCCGTCGATGATCTTTTCCTCGAATTTGACCGGGAGCCGGCTGTTCGCCTCGTCGCCGATATTGCCGTCGTGCAACGGATAGAAATGCGTGATGTCGAGGAGATTTTCGATCACAAGGCGGTAGTTCGCCTTCACCCGCAGGGTGTCGGAGCTGACCGTATCCCATTCGTCGCTGACGATTTCCGGCGTCCGGGGCGGCTGGCAGTTGCCGATCTTCTCCGGGTTGCCCGGCCAGATCCAGACCAGCCCGTCCTGCTCGATCACGGAATAGGGGCGCAGCTTCGCCCGCGCCGGGATCGGCCCTTCCGGCTGGGAGGGTATTTTCACGCACGCCCCCTCGGTGTCGTAGCACAGGCCGTGATACGCGCATTCGAGCGTGCCGTTCTCCAGCAGCCTGCCGGCGGACAGCGGCATGCGCTTGTGCACGCAGCGGTCGTCGAAGGCGACGACCCTGCCGTCCGCAGCGCGCCACATGACGACCGGCTTGCCGCCGATCTTGCGCCCCTGCAGCTCGCCGGCCGGGAACTGCCCGGACAGCCCGGCCGCATACCAGGCGTTGAGTATCAGGCTGTTGGCAATCATCCCGGCCCCCCTGTCTCCGGCGCGAACCGACGAACGAACGGCGCACCCCCGCGATAGAAGCCCAATCGGCCGCGGCGGGCAACACCCGGCGCAACTCCCACGCCCGGCAATCGGAACGGGAACCGCGCCGCCGGATTTGATGTTGACGTAAACGTAAAATATACCCACGCTCTGCGCCGGACCGGAGTTGGCCGGTCTGCCGGAGCGCCGCGATGCTGGGTTCGCCGATTGCCGAGACAGCCCCGATCGGGAACGTCGTCGACTATCTCTTCGAGACGTCCGGCGCGCCCGGCCATGCCGGCCGGCCGGCCCTGCTGCTCGACGACGCGGACCGCACCGTCGTGACCTACGGCGCCTTGCAGGCCCGGGTCTGCCAGGCCGGCCACTATCTGCGGTCGCTCGGCATCGGCGAGGGCGACCGGGTGATGTTCAGCGTGATGGACGGGCTGGATTTCGAGGCCCTGTTCCTCGGCGGCATCAAGATCGGCGCGGTGACGATTCCGATCAACACCTGGCTGAAGCCGCAGGACTATGCCTATTACGTCAATGACAGCGGCTGCCGCGCCGTCGCGATCGACCATTCCCTGGTGCCGGTCTTCGAGAGCATCCGAGACGGGCTTGAGAGCGTCGAGCATATCGTGGTCTGTGGCGGGCGGGTCGAAGGCTACCCGTTTCTCGGCGACGAACTCGACCGGTTTCCCGAAACGCTCGAAACCCTGCCGCAGGATCCGGACGACACCGCCTTCTGGCTCTACAGTTCGGGATCGACCGGCGACCCCAAGGGCGTCGTCCACACCCACGCGCACATCTACTGGGCGACCGAGCTGTTCGGCATCGCGGCGCAGAAAGTCTCCGCCGACGACACCGTCTTCTGCCCGCCGAAAATGTTCTTCGCCTACGGGCTGGGCAACCAGGTCTACTTCCCGATCCGCGCCGGGGCGGCGAACGTCGTCGGCAGCGGCCCGATCCTGCCCGGCGCGTGCTGGGACCTGTGGCTGGAGCACCGGCCGACCATCGTGATGAGCGTGCCGACCCTCTACGCCGCCATGCTCCAGACCGCCGAGCAGGAGATCGGCCGTGACGCGGTGCGCGACGCCTGCGCCCGGATGCGCTTCTGCGTCAGCGGCGGCGAACTGCTGCCGCCCTCGCTGTTCGACCGGTGGAAGGATTTCACCGGCGTCGAGATCCTCGACGGCGTTGGCACGACCGAAATGACCCACATGTTCCTGCTCAACCGGCCCGGCGAAGCCGTGCCCTACAGTTGCGGCCGGCTGGTCGACGGCTTCGGGGCGGAAATCGTCGACGACGACGGCAATCCCGTGCCGGCCGGCGAGGTCGGCAACCTGCGCGCCTTCGGCCCGTCGGCGGCGCGCGAATACTGGAACAAGCCGGCGCGCACGGCGCAGGTGTTCGGGGACGGCGGCGTGCTGACCGGCGACAAGTTCCGGATCGATGCGGACGGCAACTTCTTCATCGTCGGCCGCTCCGACGACATGCTGCGGGTCGGCGGCATCTGGGTGTCGCCGACCGAGATCGAGGCGGCGATCGCCGAGCATGACGGCGTGCTCGAATCCGCCGTGATCGGAAAGCCGGACGAAGAGCAGCTCATCAAGCCCCATGCCTATGTCGTGCTGAAAGACGGCGTGACCCTGGAAGATGAGGCAGGCGGCATGGCCGACGCGCTGCGCGACCACGTCCGCGACCGGCTGGCCCACTACAAATGCCCGCGCTGGATCGACTTCGTCGACGAACTGCCGAAGACCACGACCGGCAAGATCCAGCGCTACAAGCTGCGCGCGGAGGCCTGATCCCGCCATGGCCCGGTTATGACGCGCACCCCGCTCGACGCCGCCGAAGTCAAGCAGATGGCGCTCGACCTGGGCGCCGACCTTGTCGGCATCGCCGCGGCCGACACGCTCAACGCGTTTCCGCCGGACCCGCGCTGGCCCCAGACGCCGGAGCGCATCACCCCCTACTGCCGCAGCGTCATCGTCATCGCGCTGGCCATTCCCGTCGCCGTATTCCGGACCAAGCTGTCGATCACCGTCCAGTATATGGACCAGGCGATCCTGCGCCGGCTCGACAAGGTCTGCCATCGCCTCGCCCGCAAGCTGGAGCAGCACGGCTGGCCGAGCTTCATCACCATGGGGCAGGAAACCGACCTCAGCATGAAGAACGGCAGCTACGGCCGGCTTTCGACCCGCCATCTCGGCGTCGAGGCCGGCATGGGCACGCTGGGGCTGGACGTCAACATCCTGACGCCGGAATACGGCCCGCGGGTCTATCTCACCGGCATCCTGACCGAGCTGGAGCTGGAGGCCGACACGCCGATGACCGAGCAGGTCTGCATCGGCGAATCCTGCTCGCGCTGCCTGCATTCCTGCCCGACCGACGCCGTGCTGCACTACGGCCTGGACAAGCGCGATTGCGCCCAGGCCGCCCAGGAGTTCGGCTACGGCGTCTCGACCGCCATTATGCGCGACTATTTCGAGGCCGATGCCGAGGGCCGCAAGCGGATGATCCGCGACCGCAACATCTTCGGCCTGTGGCAGGGCCTGCTGCGGGTCGCCGGCTCGTTCGGCGACTGCCCGCGCTGCATGGCGGTCTGCCCGGCCGGCAACGACTATCACGCCTTCCTCGCCGATCCGCAGAAGCGTATCCCGGAGAGGACCGAGGAAAAGGCCGAACGGGGCCGCGAATACCGCCGAATCCGGCGCGAAGGCGGCGATGCGCCGGGCCTCGACGACTGGAACATCCGCTGGGTCGGCCCGGAGGGCTACCGGGGCCTCGTCGCGCGCGAACTGCAGGCCTTCAAGAAGCGCGAGGCGGCCAAAATCGAGGCTGGCCGGGCCGCGTCTGAGGCGGGAGACCGGACGCCATGATCGAGGTCTACCGCGCGTCGCTCACCGCCGAACTGGTCAAGCAGAAGGCGCGGGAACTCGGCGCCGACATCGTCGGCATCGCCGACGGCGCGGCGATGAACGAGCACCCGCCGGACCCGGACGACCCGCGCCGGCCGAGCGACATCACCGACCATGACGCCGACCGGGTGATCGTGATCGGCCAGCGCGTCAGCCTCGGCGCGACCCGCATCCCGGCCTGGTCGGACCGGCACAAATACGTCAATGACGAGCTCACCATCGCCGGGCTGGAGGAGGTCGCGCTCGACCTGGTGCGCTGGCTGGAGCAGAGCGGCTACCCGGCGCTGATCGTGCCGCCGACCCATGTCGACCCGTGGCGCTACGACGGCGACCCGCGGCTGCACCAGAAGCTGCCCCTGTCGCTCGATCACGCCGCGGTCGAGGCCGGCCTCGGCACCCTTGGGCTCAACCTGCAGCTGCTGACGCCGGAATACGGCCCGCGGGTCATCCTGACCGCCGTGCTGAGCTCGGTCCCGGTCGAGCCCGACCGCCGGATGGAAACGCCACTGTGCCTCGGGCCGGAGTGCGGGCGCTGCCTCTCGGCCTGCCCGGGCGACGCGGTCGGCCACTGGAGCCGGGACTGGCCGGCCTGCAACGAGCATCGCCAGCCCCACGGCTTCCGGCAGGTCGCCGAGTTCCTCGACGAGGTGATCGACGAGACCGACCCCGAGATGCAGAAACGGATGCTGCGCAACGAGAAGAGCTTCTACATCTGGGCCAGCATCCTGCGCGGCGCCGGCGCGGTCACCGGCTGCCGGCGCTGCCAGGACGTCTGCCCGGTCGGGAACGACTACGAGGCGATGCTCAGGGACGCGCTGGACGACATCCCGGAAGACACGCCTTCGAAGCAGCTCCGGCTGGACGAACTGCGCAGCGCGGAGACGGCGGGCGACCGCGGCCCGGCCTGGCCCGCCCAGAAACGGTGGATCGGATCATGACAAGGACGGCGGACGAACGGGCCGGGGCGCCGGACGGGCCGCGCAGGGCCGGCAGGACCGGCGGGCGACGCGCCGAGATCCTCCAGCGGGCGACCGAGTGTTTCGACCGGCTCGGCTACGCCAACACGACGCTGGACGACATCGCGCGCGCGGTCGGCATCAAGCGCGAGGGCATCTACTACTATTTCAAGAACCGCGGGCAGATCCTGCTCGAAATCATCGAGCCGCAAAGCCGCCTGCTGGTCGATGGCGTCGCGGCGGTCGTCGGGGATGCGTCGCTCGGCCCGCGCGAGAAGTTCCGCGAAGCGATCCGCATCCATCTGCTCCATTTCGACCGCTACTGCCTGGAAATGACCGTGAGCCTGCGCGACGGCCGGTTCGAAGGCGAGCCGGAAGTGCGCCAGGCGATGGTCAGGCTGTGGAAGGAATACGAAGCGTCCTGGACCCGCATCATCGCCGAAGGCCAGGACCGGGGCGAATTCAGGACGATCGGCGAACCGAAGACGCTGGCTTTCGCTGTGCTCGGCACCTGCAACTGGCTGGCCCGCTGGTACGATCCGCGCAAGCCGGTGACGATAGACGCACTGATCGATTCCTACACCGAGCTGCTGTCGTCGGGCCTGTTCGAGTAGGAACCGGCCATGGCTTTCGCCGGCTTGACTTTATGTTTACGTAAACGTAAAAAATTCGGCATCTTCGGAGGACGCCCATGAACATGGACCGGCAGGGGCACGTTTTCCCGCCCTTTACCGTGCAGCCCGAGAAGGCGCTGGCGGAGAAGCTGCTGCGCGGCCAGGGGACGCCGGTCGATCTGGAGGCGGTGCCGCCGACCTACATGATCTTCCTGCGCGGCGAGACCCGCGGCACCAACCTGTTCGAGGCGCTCGGCATCGACCGCAGGCGCGCCCTGCACGGCGGCCAGCGCTACGAATGGTACGAACCGGTCGCCTGGGACGAGGAGTTGACGGTGACCGCCAAGGTCGAGACGATCACCGAGAAGCAGGGCCGCAGCGGCAGGATATGGTGCGCCGACGTCGCGCTGGACTATGCGCGCGCCGACGGCACGCGGGTGCTGCGCGAGATTACCCGGCTGATCGAGCGGGAGTAGTCCGATGGCATACAGCGAAGGCGACATCCTGTTCGACGCGACGGTTCCCGGCGCAAACCTGGACCGGCTCGCCGACTTTTCCGCCGGGACCGAGGACCCGAACCCGATCCACACCGACGAGGAATTCGCGAAAGCCGCCGGCTTTCCGACCGTGCTGCAGCAGGGCCCGATGACCACCGCCCATTTCGCCCGCCTGCTCGCGGAGCGGGTCGGGCAGGACCGGCTGCGCTGGCTCGACGTCACCTTCACCGCGCCGGTCTTTCCGGAAGAGGACCTGAAGATCGAGGCCGTGGTAACGGCGGTGGACGGCGAGGCCGTCACCTGTGCGCTCACCGCATCCAAGGGCGACGGCACGGTCACGGCGAAGGCCGAGGCCGGATTCGGGGCCTGACGTGGCGCGCGGCGGCCGGAACCGGCGAAAGCGGAGAACGCTCCCATGTCTGTAACCGAGTCCGTCACCTACGGAGAGGCCGGAATTCCCAACGTCACGCCGGAGACCTTCTGGGACCAGGACGAGGAATTCCGCGACCTGCAGCTCAACCTGATCAAGATCCATGTGGTCAGCGAGGATTACGGCGCCGATTGTTTCGAGCCCTCGATCCTGCGCGCGCCGACGCCGGAAGCGAAGATGCGCATGGCAAAGACCGTGGCGGAGGAATACGGCCACCATCTGCGGTTCCGGGCGCTGCTCGACGAGCTCGGCCTCGACTGGCGCGAATTCAGCGCAGACAAGGACCATCTGACCACCTTCGACACGCCGATCGACGACTGGGCCGACCAGGTCGTCTTCCTGGCGCTGGTCGACCGCGCCGCGGCGCACCAGTTCCGCCAGTTCGTGCGCTCGCCCTATGCGCCGTTCCGCAAGGCCTGCCAGGACACGCTGAACGAGGAATACGGCCATGTCGGCTTCGGCATGGACGGCGTGAAGGACATGCTGGAGACGCCGGAGGGCCGCGCCGCGGTCGAGGCCGCGGTGCCGAAGTGGCTCAGGGTCGGCCTCGCCTCCTTCGGCAGCGACCGGTCGCGGACCAACGAGCGCTACCGCTACTGGGGCTTCAAGACCGAGACCAACGCCGCCATGCGCGCGGCCTACTACCGCCAGACCCGCGCCTTCGTTGCCCGCGACTGGGGCATCGAACTGGCCGAAGATCCGGCGGTCTACATGGCCGCAGCCAGCGAACCGTCCCGGCCGGCGCCCGCCGCGGCGGGCTGAGCGATTTGACCGCCTTCACCGTCGCGCTGCAGGACGGCACGGCGGTTTCCTGCGCCGCCGGCCAGAGCGTGCTGGAAGCCTGCCTCGCGGCCGGACTGCCCATGCCCTACAACTGCCGCTCCGGCGAGTGCGCCGAGTGCCGGGCGGTGCTGCTGAGCGGCGGCGTCGAGGAGAGCCCCGGCGCCGACCCGGCGGTCTTCACCGAGGCCGACCGGCGCAAGGGCCGCATCCTGACCTGCCTGTGCGCGCCGACCTCCGACATCGCGCTGGAAATCGTACTGCGCGACGGCGCGAGCGCGCCGCGGATCGAGCATGTGGAAGCGACGGTCGGCCGGGTCGAACGGGTCTCGGCCAGCGTCGTCCAGGTCGCGCTCGACTGCCCGCGCGAGATCGCCTACCGGGCCGGCCAGTATTTTGAATGGATCGTCCCCGGCATCGCGCCCAACCGCTATTTCTCGGCGGCGAACCCGCCGGGCGGAACGGAACTGGTGTTCGACGTCCGGCTCTATCCGGGCGGCGCAATCGGGGACCATGTGCGGTCCGCGCTGTCGCCGGGCGATCCGCTGGAGATCGCCGGGCCCTACGGCCATTTCGGCTTCACGGCGAACGATCACCGGCCGGCGATCTGCGTCGCCGGCGGCACCGGCCTCGCGCCGATCAAGGCGATGATTGCGGATGCGCTCGCCCGCAACACCGGCCGCCGCATCCGCCTGCTCTACGGCGCGCGCCGGCAAGAGGACCTCTACGATATCGCGCTGCTCGACGGCTGGGCGGCCCGGTCGGCGGATTTCGGCTACGCCGTCGCCCTGTCGGACGAGCCGCAAGGCAGCGCGTGGGACGGACCGCGCGGCACGGTCACCGAATTGCTGGCGGACACGGTGTTCGACGGTTTCGGCGCCGAGGCCTTCCTGTGCGGACCGCCGCCGATGATCGACGCCGCCGTGCCGATCCTGGAGGCAATCGGCGTCGACCCCGACGACATCCACGCCGACCGCTTCAGCCCGGCGAAGATTTGACAGGGGGCCGGGCGCCGGTTTGCTCGCAGATCCGGAGACGCCGCTAACGCCTGCCGGCATTTTCAATTCATTCATTGTGCCGCCCCGGACTTGATCCGGGGCCCAGGGCCGACCCGAAAGGCCTTTGCGTGTGGCCCCTGGACCCCGGATCTCCGCTGCGCTCCGTCCGGGGTGGCAAGTGGGATGTCGGGCGTTGGGCGTGTACGGGTCGACGCGGAGGACAATTTCGGGGAGCACCCACCGCCGACGGTCGCCGCGGCGTGCCCGATCGATCCAATTCGATGTCCGCCCGGAAATTTGTACCCTTATTGTTCATTTCCTGTAAGCTGCGTCGGTCTCCCACCCGTGGCCGGGGGCCGCCCATGGACCTGCGTACGTCCGACCCTGTCGCTGCCGCCCCGGCGGATTCCGCCGAAGCCGGCGGCCGGGCACTGCGCATGGCGCGCGGGGTCTGCCGGTTCCTCGCCGCCCGGGGCTACAGCACGCTCACCGAGTTTCCCGTCGGCAAGGGAAGGCGCGTCGACGTGATCGGCCTGAACCGGGAGCAGCGCTTCGTCATCGTCGAGATCAAGACCACACCGGCCGATTTCCGCGGCGATGCGAAATGGCCGGATTATCTGCCCTGGTGCGACGCCTACTATTTCGCCGTACCGGACGGTTTCCCGGCCGACGTCCTGCCGGCCGACCAAGGCCTGCTGGTCGCCGACGCCTTCGACGCCGCCGCGATCCGCGAGGCGCCGGAGCGGACGATGAACGCGACCCGCCGGCGCACCCAGATCCTCAAATTCGCGCTCGCCGCCGGGCAGCGGCTGCAACAGGCCCTCGATCCTGCACCGGCCGAGCGCTGGAACGGACGCTCCTGACCTACCCGCTCTTGCCCTGCTCGCTCCGGGCCCGGCCGCGCAGCGGCAGGAAGCGCGGCACGGCGGCGCTGTAGCGGGCATAGTCCGCGCCGTAGATCTGCAGCAGCTTGCGCTCCTCGAAATGCGTGCCGATGACGAGATAGAGCGTGCCCCACGCCGCCGTCATCAGCGCCGCCTCGTCGAAGGCGCGGCCCCAGAACACCATCATCATCGCGCTGTAGAGCGGATGGCGGACATAGCGGTGGATGCCGTGGGTGACCAGCGGCTCGAGCCGCGCCTGCGGGACGTCGGGCGGCGGCTCCGGCAACTCGCGCGCTGCGCCCATCGGCCCGGCGCCGCGTCCGCGACCTCGCCGGTGGACGATGACCCTCGCCTGGGTCAGCCCGCCGAAGCGGCCGAGATCGTACTGCACCAGGGCGACGAACAGCAGCACCCAGCCGGCGACCTGGACCGCCACCATCGGCGCGTGCAGCCAGAGCGGCACGTCGAACGCGACCTTGCCGGGAAAGCCGCGCCATTCGAAAAACAGGATTGCGCCCAGATGGACGGCCGCGATCAGGTTGTAGGCGATCCGGGCGAACTTGCCGAACGCGGCGTCGAACGACCGGTTGGCCTTCTGCCGCGCCAGCAGGCTGTGCAGGACGCCGAAGCTGAGCCAGGCGAGCGCATAGAGGAGATGGTCGGCGACGGTCATGGCGGGTCAGGATACGCCACGCACTGTGCCGGAGTCATGGGATGTCGTGGCCGGAGTTGTACCGGACACCGGTCCGGGCGGAGGGACCGCAGGGGAGGGTTTCGAAACATCCTCTGCGCCCCAACCGCCACCACCATCTCCGCCGGTCTCCCGTCCACCTTCGTCCCCGACTCGTCATTTCGACCGGAGCCGCGCGAAGCGTGGCGGAGCGGAGAAATCTTTCTGACGCTGCGCTTTGGCCCCGCTCCGTCCCGGAAAGATATCTCCGCTTCACGGCCCTCCGGGCCGTTCCGGTCGATATGACGGGAAGGGACGGTTGCGTCCGGAAACGATTGTCAGCTCTTCAGCCCTTCCCAGAGAGTCTTCACACGGTCGAAGAAATCGGTCGATTTCGGGCTGTTGCTGTCGCCGCCGGCTTCGCGGAACTGGTCGAGGATTTCGCGCTGCTTCGGGCTGAGATTGCGCGGCGTCTCGACCTCGATCTCGATATACATGTCGCCGCGCGCCCGGGAGCGGAGCTGGGACATGCCCTTGCCGCGCAGCCGGAACTGGTCGCCGCTCTGGGCGCCCTCGGGAATCGTGACCCGGGCGCGCATGCCCTCGACCGTGGGGACCTCCAGCGCGCCGCCGAGCGCTGCCGTCGTCATGGGCAGCGGCACCTGGCAGTAGATGTTGGCGCCGTCGCGGTGGAACACGTCGTGCGGCGCCACCGAGACGAAAATGTAGAGATCGCCCGGCGGGGCGCCGCGCATGCCGGGTTCGCCCTCGCCGGCAAGGCGGATCCTTGTGCCGTCGTCGACACCGGCCGGAATGTTGACCGAGAGGGTCTTTTCGCGCCGCACACGGCCGGCGCCGTTGCAGGTGCGGCAGGGCTTGTCGATGACCTCGCCTTCGCCCTGGCACCGGGCGCAGGTGCGCTCGACCGTGAAGAAGCCCTGACTGGCGCGCACCCTGCCGCGACCGCCGCACTGGCCGCAGGTCACCCGGGCGGCGCCGCCCTCCGAGCCGCTGCCGCCGCACGATGCGCACTGGTCGGCGCTGGGCACCCGGATCGTCGTCTGCCTGCCGGTAAAGGCGTCTTCCAGGCTCACTTCCATGTTGTAGCGCAGGTCTTGGCCGCGGGTCGGCTGGCGCCGGCGGCCGCCCTGGTTCATGCCGGAAATGTCGCCGAAGATGTCCTCGAAGATATCGCCGAAACTGCCGCCGCCGAAGTTGAACTCGAACCCGCCGGGGCCGAAACCGCCACCGGGGCCAGGTCCGCCGGCCTGCTCGAACGCAGCATGACCGAAGCGGTCGTAGGCCGCGCGCTTCTCGCCGTCCTTCAGGACTTCGTAGGCCTCGTTGACCTGCTTGAAGTTGCGCTCCGCCTCGCCGTCGCCCGGATTGCGGTCGGGGTGGTACTGCATCGCCTTCCGGCGGAAGGCGGACTTGATCTGCGCCTCGTCGGCGTCGCGGCCGACGCCGAGCACGTCATAAAAATCCCGCTGCGCCATCGCCGATCCCGCCTGTCAGGCCGAAATCGCCATCGGCCGACGCCGGCCGTCAGGACGCTTTCTTCTGCTCGTCGTCGTCGACTTCCTCGAAGTCGGCATCGACGACGCCCTCTTCGGCTTCGGTTCCGGCCGGGGCGTCGGTCGCTTCGGCGCCGCCGGCCGCGTCGCCGGCCGCACCGGCGGCGGCTTCGGCCTCGGCCTGCTGGGCGGCATACATGGCCTCGCCCAGCTTCATCGACGCCTGCATGAGCGCCTGGGTCTTTTCCTGGATCGCGCCGAGATCGTCCTCGTCCTTGACCGCCTTCAGATCCTCGATCGCCTTCTCGATCGCCTCCTTCTCGGCGGCCTCGATCTTGTCGCCATGCTCGGCGAGCGACTTGCCGGTCTGGTGGATCATGGCGTCGGCGGCGTTGCGGGCGTCGGCGAGTTCGCGGCGCTTGCGGTCCTCCTCGGCGTTGGCCTCGGCCTCCTCGACCATGCGCTCGATCTCGTCGTCGCTCAGGCCGCCGGAGGCCTGGATGCGGATCTGCTGCTCCTTGCCGGTCGCCTTGTCGGTCGCCGTGACGCTGACGATGCCGTTGGCGTCGATATCGAAGGCGACCTCGATCTGGGGCACGCCGCGCGGCGCCGGCGGAATGCCGACCAGGTCGAACTGGCCGAGCAGCTTGTTGTCCGCCGACATTTCGCGCTCGCCCTGGCCGACCCGGATGGTGACCGCACCCTGGTTGTCCTCGGCGGTCGAGAAGACCTGGCTCTTCTTCGTCGGGATCGTCGTGTTGCGGTCGATCAGCCGGGTGAACACGCCGCCCAGGGTTTCGATGCCGAGCGAGAGCGGCGTCACGTCGAGCAGCAGGACGTCCTTCACGTCCTTGTTCAGCACGCCGCCCTGGATCGCCGCGCCGAGCGCCACGACCTCGTCCGGATTGACGCCCTTGTGCGGCTCGCGGCCGAAGATCTGCTGGACCGTCTCCTGCACCCTGGGCATCCGGGTCATGCCGCCGACCAGGATCACCTCGTCGATTTCGCTGGCCTTGAGGCCGGCATCCTTGAGCGCCGATTTGCACGGCCCGACCGTGCGCTGGATCAGCTCCTCGACCAGGGTTTCCAGCTTGGCGCGGGTCAGCTTGACGTTGAGATGCTTCGGCCCGCTCGCGTCGGCGGTGATGAAGGGCAGGTTGATGTCCGTCTGGGTCGCGCTCGACAGCTCGATCTTGGCCTTCTCCGCAGCCTCCTTGAGGCGCTGGAGCGCCAGCCGGTCCTCGCGCAGGTCGATGCCCTGGTCCTTTTTGAACTCGGCGGCCAGATAGTCGATGATCTTGGCGTCGAAATCCTCGCCGCCCAGGAAGGTGTCGCCGTTGGTCGATTTCACCTGGAACAGGCCGTCGCCGATCTCGAGAATGGAGACGTCGAAGGTGCCGCCACCCAGGTCGTAGACCGCGATGGTGCCGCTTTCCTTCTTCTCGAGGCCATAGGCCAGGGCCGCCGCCGTCGGCTCGTTGATGATGCGCCGGACATCGAGGCCGGCGATCCGGCCGGCGTCCTTGGTCGCCTGGCGCTGGGAATCGTCGAAATAGGCCGGCACCGTGATGACCGCCTCGTCGACCGGCTCGCCGAGATAGGCCTCGGCGGTTTCCTTCATCTTCTGCAGGATGAAGGCGCTGATCTGGCTCGGGCTGAACTTCTCGTCGCGCGCGCCGACCCAGGCGTCGCCGCCGTCGGACTTGACGATCTTGTAGGGGACGAGATCGATATCCTTCCTGGTCATCGGATCGTCGAAGCGCCGGCCGATCAGCCGCTTGACCGCGAAGATCGTGCTTTCCGGGTTGGTCACCGCCTGGCGCTTGGCCGACTGGCCGACCAGCCGTTCGCCGTCCTCTGCAAACGCCACCATCGACGGCGTCGTCCGGCCGCCTTCCGAATTCTCGACCACCTTGGCGTTCCCGCCGTCCATCACGGCGATGCAGGAATTGGTGGTGCCGAGATCGATACCGATAATCTTGGCCATGGTCGTCTCCCCTTACGGCAGCAGGCCCGCGCCGGCCCTCTCAGGCGCCGGCGCGAACCCCCGCTGCGACCGATTCCGGGCCGGCTGCGCCGCCCGCCGGGGCGGGCGCATCCGGCCGCAAATGACTGGATTGCGGGGCCTTCCCCGCTTCGTTCCTGCATATAGGGAGCGGCCGGGTGCGCCGCAAGACGCCGCAAAAGCGGACAAAACCGCCCGGACAAGAATCCGTCCGGGTCGCCGCCCATACGCCGCTTCGCCACGGGTTCCGGGCCTGGGCAAAAATATATGAATGTATGGTTGATCGATTAATAAATTTTCCGATACTTTTGATGACCCTTCCGATATTTTGCGCCTTGTTTGCGATACGGTTTCTGGCTTGGGCACTATCCTGGAAATCCATGAGTATCCGTTCCGGACGTTCACCGAAGCGCATCTCTTGAGAAGGCCGCACCCCGTTCCAGTGCGAGAATGGGGTTCCCGTCGCCCCGGCGGTGCGCCCGCCTTCCGTCGCAATACGAAACGCCTTTCCTGCGGTCGCGGCCGGTGCAATCCGTGAATCCAGACGAAAAGCCCGCGATTACGGAACGGACCCCCGAGGCCGTGCTCGATTTCTGGCTCGGTCCCTTGCGGACGGCGGCGGATACGTCCCGCAAGAACTGGCAGGAGGGGATGCTGCGGTGGCGGATGGGTCCGCTCGTCAGAAGCGCCGAAAACTCGCACAACCGTCGCGTACAGCGAGACTGGTGCGAACAGATGCACCGGGAAGGGCCGGACCGCTTTTTTCTCGATCCGGCCTGGGATACGCCGCAGGGTTTTCTCGCCAAGCTGATCGTCCTCGACCAGTTTCCGCGAAACGTTTATCGCGGCACGGCGCTCGCCTACGCAAACGACGCAGTGACCGCCGCCATGACGTTGCAGGCCTGCGAGGACGAGAGGGAATTCGAGCACTACAACGTCATTGAGCGCTTCTGGATCTACGTCCCGCTATCCCATGCGGAGGACCTGAAGCTCCAGGACCTCGCCATCGACAAGTTTAGCCGCTGGAGCACCGACCTTGTGGCCGAAGCGCCGCCCGAACGGCGCAGGATCAACCAGTTCGTCAGCTGGTCGTTCGTCAGGGCGGTGATCGAGCACTCCGAGACACTGCTCCTGTTCGACCGCTTCCCCCATCGGAATGCCGCCATGCTGCGGCCCCACCGCGGCGGCGAACCGCGTTATCTCAAAGACGCGATGCGCCCGCTCTGGACCTTCACCCAGCCACCGGATCCGGACTATATCGCGCTGCTCGGCGCCCTGCGCAGAATAGGGGGCTGCAGAACGGGGAGCGGGGTCGACGAGAACCGGATCACCCGCGAGACGCTGGCCGGTATGCTTCGCGCCGCAGGGCTGTCCCCGGAAGATCCGGATTCGCCGATGGGCGTGTTCGCCCTCGCCGGCGACGACGCAGTACCCTACCCGTTTCTGTACCGGCACCTTCGCCTCACGGAGCATGCCCGGACTCTCGGCATTCTGCGGCAAGCGCCGCCGGTGGCCGACCTGTTGGCAGCGGTCAAGAGAATCCTGCTCAGGAACGGCGGGGCGCTGAGCGCGGAAGAACTGGTCTGGCCGCCCAAGAGCGCGAAACACTCCGTGGAGCCCGTCATCGACGTTGCATCGCTGATCGCGCTCGTCGACGGCGGGCCGGTCGGGGCGAGGGCGAGCGAAACTCGGGACGGAAGCGGACCGCGCAGCGGCCTGGACGGCCGCGAACCGCCGGCGGGCCGCCATCAGGAATCGGCCCGAAGCCTCGGCCTGTCTGTCGCCAACGACCTTGCCGAACTGGAAAGGGTTGCCGCAGCCGTCAACGAATTCGCCTATCGGCACCGCTTCCCGGAAGCCGACCGGTTTCAGGTCCAGCTCTGCATCGAAGAGGTCCTCATGTATCTCGTCGAGCACGGCTATGACGACGACGCGGCGCATCGGATCGAAATCGATCTCGAATTGAATGTCGAGGGCCGTCGGCTCGAAATCCGGATCGTCGATGACGGCCGCCAACTGGATCTGCGGTCGCATACCTTTCAACCGAGCGCCGATACGATCGAGGAGGAGTCGGTTGTCGACGGTCTCGGACTGAATCTGGTTCGAACCTATGTCGACGACATAGTCCACCGGCGCGTCGACGGCCGGAACCACTTGAGTCTGAGCAAGAATATCGGAATCTGAGCGCCGCTCGCCGGAGCGACCGAAGCGCCGGCCGGGAGCACGACCGGTTGCGGATCGTCCGCGGCCGGCAGGAGCGGGGAGATACTAGTTCATGGTTAGCCCGGATGTCATCGTCATCGGCGCCGGCCAGGCCGGACTCTCGACCAGCTACTATCTCACCGGCCACGGCATCGGCCACGAGGTGCTGGAGCGGGAAGTACCGGGGCACAGCTGGTCGCACCGCCGGTGGGACAGCTTTACCCTGGTCACGCCGAACTGGACCGTCCGCCTGCCGGGCGCCGAATACCGGGGCGACGACCCGGACGGCTTCATGGGCCGGGACGAATTCGCGGCCTATCTCACGGGGTGGGCGGAGCAATTCGGCTGCCCGGTCCGGACGGGCGTTACGGCGACCGCGCTCGGCAACGGCAGGGACGACCGGTTGCGCGTCGAGACGACCGACGGCCCGCTGGAAGCGCCGGCGGTCGTCGTGGCGACGGGCACGATGCAGGCGCCGCGCCGGCCGGAACTTGCCGCAACGCTGTCGTCACGTGTCCGCCAACTGGATGCGGAAACCTACCGCAATCCCGGAGAGCTGGCGCCCGGAGCCGTCCTGGTTGTCGGCTCCGGCCAGACGGGCGGGCAGATTGCCGACGAACTGCGCCTCTCGGGCCGAAAGGTGCTGCTCAGCACCGGCGGGGGGGGGGGGGGGGGGGGCCCCCCCCCCGGGGGGGGGGGGGGGGGGGGGGGGG
>JAPPLJ010000003.1 GCA_028819475.1 Rhodospirillaceae bacterium | reverse complement strand
CGTACCCGGTAGTACCCACGAGTATCATAGAGTATGATTATCCGAGATGTTTCTCCAGCATGTCGATCAGCCCGTCCTGGAAGGTGACGACCCGGTGCCACTCGGTCCTGTCGACCTTCTGGCCCGAGTTGCGTTCTACCGTTCCCAAATGCAGGCCGTTGCGCCGAAGAGGGTGATCATCAGGATGTTGTGATCACCCACCCGTTCCATCCGCTCAGGGGCCAAACGGTCCAGATTTACGACCGTGTGGGCGGATCCAAGAGATCGATTGTCCGCTACTTCGCGGATGGCCCGGGCGGCGCAACCCTTGTCAGCGTGCCGGTTTCCTGGACGTCCCTGGGGCAGGTCGACGACTTCGAGCGCGTTGCTTCGGGTCACTGCCTGTTCCGGGGCGACGACCTGGTTGTGCTTCGCGAGCTCGTCGACGCGCTGCTTGCACCGGCGGCCGAGCGTGATCAGAAATAATGGCGCTATATGATCAGAAACTAGGGCGCTTGTGCGCGGCTGCACCTGGCATGAAATGCCTGATAATCGCTGTATTCTCTACGTATCGAGCGAGGTCGTCGCGGTTGAGCGTTGACTCGGGTTCGATAGTTTGCGTATTATTTATTGAAAGCACTTCAGAGGCCCGCACCGCCATGGCAGAGCATCGCGACGACACCGAAAAGCGGAACCGGCTCAGGGAGGCCGGCACGCTCAACCGGACTCCGGAAAAGGTCAGCGATCCGGCATTCGTCTCCGGAGACTTCTTCGATTCCCGCGACCTGCTTCAGGTCCGCTACGAGATGGTCCGGCTGGTCCGGGTGGGAAGCGCCACGCTCGCGCAGGCAGCGGAACGGTTCGGGGTCTCGCGGCCGACCTGCTTCCGCATGGTCAAGGCGTTCGACGAGGGCGGGCTGCAGGAGCTCATCCCGGGACGGCGGGGGCCGCGGGGGCCGCACAAGATCAGCCCGGAGATGCTGCGCTTCGTCGAGGACTACAGGGCCCGGCACGGCCGCGTGGGCGCGCGCCGGCTGGCGCCGCTGATCGAGGACGAGTTCGGCGTCAGGGTCCATCCGCGCGGTCTGGAGAAGGCGATCGAGCGGGATAAAAAAAAATCTCCGGAGCCTGGGCCATGATGCACGCCGACGCCGCGCAGATTTACGAGGGCTGGCGCCAGCTCTGGCTGTCGGGCGGCGACAGCAACGCGATCGCCGTGCTGCGCTTCCACGGTCTGCGCGGTGCCCTGGCCGTGGTCGGGGCCGCGTGCAACCGCACCCGTCTGCGGCCGCCGTCGCGGCCGTTCGTCAACGTGGACCTGGCAATCGCCGACGCGGTGATCGTCGAGGCGGCCAGCCAGGTCCGGCGCCTGCTGCGCGTGTCGTCGCCTCCCGCGGCGACCGGCATCGCGCGGATATACGAGGAGAACCGTCATGTCTGAAGCGGAAGCGCGCAAGGTCGCGACGCATCATCTGGAGCGCGAGGCCTGCCTCTATGTGCGGCAGTCCTCGCTTCGCCAGGTCATGCAAAATACCGAGAGCAGGCGGCGCCAGTACGGGCTGAGCCAAAGGGCAGTGGCGCTCGGCTGGGCTGCCGAGCGTATCCGGGTGATCGACGAGGACCAGGGCAAGTCGGGGGCCTACAGCGGAAACCGCAGCGGCTTCCGCGATCTGATGGGGAGCATCGCCGCCGGCGATGTGGGGATCGTTCTCGGCCTCGAAGTCTCGCGCCTGGCGCGAGACAACGCCGACTGGCACCAGCTGCTGCGGATCGCCGGCATCACCAATACCCTGATCCTCGACGAGACCGGCATCTACGATCCCAACGACGGCAACGACAAGCTCCTCCTGGGAGTCAAAGGGACCCTCAGCGAGTTCGAGCTTCAGGGGATCAAGGCGCGGATGGTCGGCGGCCAGCGCAGCGCCGCCGCGCGCGGCGCGCTGAAGACGCGGTTGCCGGTCGGCCTGGCGTACAACGACAGGGACGAGGTGGTGTTCGATCCCGACCGGTCCGTCGTGGACGCGGTCCGTCTGGTGTTCGACAGCTTCCGGCGGATGGGGTCGGCGATGGCGGTGGTGAAATGGATGCACCGCGAGAACATCGCGCTGCCGGCGCGCCCGCGAAGCGGGCCGGCCAACGGCGAACTGAACTGGGCGCTTCCGCGCGTGCCGCAAGTCGGCCGCATCCTGAGGAATCCCCGCTACGCCGGCGCCTACGTCTATGGCCGGACGAACGTCAAGCGGCAGGCGGACGGGACCACACGATGCCTCGTCGTGCCGATGGAGGACTGGCAGGTCTGCATCCAGGAGGCCCATGTGGGCTTCATCGATTGGGACGAGTACCTTCGCAATCGAGTGACCCTGAGAGGCAACGCCGCCTCCTTCCTGGAATCGTCCGCGCGCACCGCGGCGCCTCGCGAGGGAGCGGCGCTGTTGCAGTCGCGGGTGCTCTGCGGCTACTGCGGCCGGCGCATGAGCATGCAGTACAACAACGCTCTCCCGCATCGCAACCGGCCGGCGCGCTACCACTACGTGTGCAACGAAGAACTCGCGCGCTACGGACGGAAGACCTGCCAGATCATGCGCGGCGATCTCGTCGACGCCGAGATATCGCGCTTCGTGATCGACGCGATGAACCGCAAGAACATCGATCTTGCCCTGGCGGTCCAGGAGCAGGTCGATGTGGAGTTCGCCGAGGCCGATGCCCAGCGCGCCAGGCGCATCGAGGCCATGCGCTACGAGGCCGATCTGGCGCGGCGCAGGTTCTTCGAGGTCGACCCCGCCAACCGGCTGGTGGCGGCGTCGCTGGAAGCCGACTGGAACGAGCGCCTGCGCGAGCTGGAAGAGGCATGCCGGGAACGCGAGGCCCGCGGCGCGGCGCGCGACACCGAGCTCTCCGAGCGGCAGGCGGAGCGCATTCGGGAACTGGCGTGGGACTTCGAGCGGGTATGGAACGCCGCTGAAACCGGCAACGCGGATCGCAAGCGGCTGCTCGGGCTTCTAATCGAGGATGCGACGCTCACCCGGGACGGCACCGAGGTGACGATCGGTCTGCGCATGCGCGGGGGTCGCTCCCTGACGCTCGAGCCCCTTCAGTTGCCGAGACCGATGGCGGAGATCCGCAAGACACCCCCGGAAACGGTCGCCACGGTCGACCGGCTGCTGGAAACTCACGGTGACCACGGCACCGCACGGGAGCTGAACGCCACGGGGCGCCGAAACTGGAAGGGCGATCTCTACACGGCCGCGCACGTGGGCAGGATACGGCGGGCTTACGGCTTGCCCACGCACACCGAGCGTGAGACGAAGCGGCTTCGCGATGAGGGCTTCTCGACGGCCGCGGAAGTTGCCGGCCAGATCGGCTTCAACGAGAGGGTCGTCCGGCGGCTGGGAAGAACGGCAACGGACGCGCGGGTGGAGCGGGTCATCGTCCCGACCAAGGGCCAGCGACGGTACTGCATGTACAGAGCGAACTTCGCCGGCAAATCGGTGCCGTCGCCGGAACCCGCATCGTGAGGCTCAAAATGCTGCCAGTGAACGACACCATCGCGGCAGCCGACCGGTCCGGGCGCCGGTGGAGGCTCGAAGCCCGCACCAAAAAAGGGGCCAGCGCCGAAGCGCCGGCCCCCGAGTTGGGAGGGAGGAAC
>JAPPLJ010000002.1:94072-120179 GCA_028819475.1 Rhodospirillaceae bacterium | reverse complement strand
GTGATCAGGATGCCGCCGGTCTCGGTCTGCCACCAGGTATCGACGATCGGGCAGCGGCCGTCGCCGACGACCTTGTAATACCATTCCCAAGCTTCCGGGTTGATCGGCTCGCCGACCGAGCCGAGCAGGCGCAGCGAGGCCCGGCTGCACGCCTTCACCGGCCCCTCGCCCTCGCGCATCAGAGCGCGCAGTGCCGTCGGCGCGGTATAGAAGATGTTGACGCCGTGCTTGTCGCAGACCTGCCAGAAGCGCGAGCTGTCCGGATAGTTGGGCACGCCCTCGAACATCAGCGTGATCGCGCCGTTCTGGAGCGGGCCGTAGACGATGTAGCTGTGGCCGGTGACCCAGCCGACGTCGGCGGTGCACCAGTAGACGTCGCCGTCGTGGTAATCGAAGATCAGCTTGTGCGTCATGGCGGTGTAGACCGCATAGCCGCCGGTCGTGTGCATGACGCCCTTGGGCTTGCCGGTCGAGCCCGAGGTATAGAGGATGAACAGCGGGTCCTCCGCGTTCATCGGCTCGGCCGGGCAGTCCTCCGGCGCGCCCTCCATCAGATCGTGGTACCAGTGGTCGCGGCCGTCGTGCCAGGCGATGTCCGCGCCGGTGCGCCGGACGACGACGGTCTTGCGGATCTTGCCGGCGATGTCGATGGCGGCGTCGGTGTTGACCTTGAGCGGCACCGTGCGGCCGCCGCGCAGGCCTTCGTCGGCGGTCACGATATATTCCGAATCGCAATCGTCGATCCGGCCGGCCAGCGCGTCGGGCGAAAAGCCGCCGAAGACGATGGAATGGACCGCGCCGATGCGCGCGCAGGCCAGCATGGCGACGGCGGCTTCCGGGATCATCGGCAGGTAGAGGGTGACCCGGTCGCCCTTCTGCACGCCCAGGCCCTTGAGCGCGTTGGCGAACTTGCAGACGTCGCGGTGCAGCTCGCGGTAGGTGATCTTCTGGTCCTCGGCCGGGTCGTCGCCCTCCCAGACGATCGCCGTCTGGTCGCCGCGGCTCGCCAGATGCCGGTCGAGGCAGTTGTGCGCGATGTTGAGGACGCCGTCCTCGTACCATTTGATCGAAACGTCCGGATAGCCGTAGTCGACATTCCGGATGACCGTCGGTTCCCGGAACCAGTCGACCCGTTTGGCCTGTTCGGCCCAGAAATCGTCCGGATCGCGGACCGAGCGCTCGTACATTTCCAGATAGCGCTCGTTGTCGATATGGGCCCGCTTCGCCCATTCCGGAGTGACGGGATATTCCGCTGCGTCCACCATTGTCCTGCCTCAAACTTGCCGGCTAGGTCCGGCCCTGTATCCCTCCGCTGCGGTTTTACCGCGGCAGGGCGCCGTTGCACAGGGGGCGCCTTTGCACAGGGGCTGCAAAAGGGGCGCCGCGCTTCGACGGCGGCCGGGCCTTGAAATGGACCGTTCTATGGTCTAAATACGCGATCTAATCCGATCGGGAGCGGACCGATGCAGATCTCCGTGACGCAGGCAAAAGGGCAATTGACCGAACTCGTCCGCCGCGCCGAGGCGGGCGAGGAGGTCGTGCTGACCCGGCACGGGCGCGCCACGGTCAGGCTGGCCCCGGTCGAGCGGCGGCCCACCGCCGCCGAGCGGCGCGCGGTCATCGCCGCCGTGCAGGCCGCCGCCGCAAACAAAATGACCGAGGGTCCGAGCGCCGCCCGCAGCCAGGACTTTCTCTACGACGACGACGGTCTGCCGGCATGATCGCCGTCGACACCTCGGCCCTGATGGCGATCTTGATGAAGGAGCCGCCGGCGGCGGCTTGCAAAGAAGCGCTCGGAACAAACGACCGGGTCGCGATTTCGGCCGCAACGGTAGCCGAGGCGCTGATCGTTGCCGGACGGCGCGGCTTCGGCGCGGAAATGTCCACGCTGATCGACGGACTCGGCCTTGAGATCGCAAGCGTCTCGCCTGCCGCGGCGCGACGGGTCGCCGACGCCCATGCGCGATGGGGCAAAGGCGTCCACCCGGCCGGGCTGAATTTCGGCGACTGTTTCGCTTACGAAACGGCGAAATCGCACGATTGTCCGCTGCTCTATATCGGCGGGGATTTTGCGCAGACGGACGTTGCGAGCGTGCTGTGAGTGTGCATTCCGGCGACAAGCGCGAGCCCTCCGCCCCCCGGAAGCCGCTGCCCTTGAAGGAACTGGCCGATTTTCGCGCGACCATGCCCCGGCTGCGCCGGCCGGCCGCCGAACTGCTCCGGGAGGTTCGGGACGAAGGGTATTGAGCGCGGATGCGGCGCGCGCCGCCGCCCGGACGGCCTGAAAGAGCGGCAGGCAGCGGCAGCGAACGGTGTTCGAGGGAGGCGGAACCATGAAGCGATCGGGAACGGTTCTTGCGGCGGCGGTACTCGCCGCGTCTGTCCTGTCAGCGGCGGCCGGCCCGGCGCAGGGCGAGCGCAGAATCCGGATTGCCGACGATCTGATCGGCATCCCGATCGGCATTCTGCACGCCTATGTCGACGGCGTGCTGGCCGGGCACCGGGCCTCGGCCGGGCTGTACGGCCGGCTGCCGGTCGTCTGCCCGCGGCCGGGGGCGAGCATTGCGGAGCTTTCCATCGCCGTGCTCCTGCATCTGCGCCGTGCGCCCGCAGACCGGGCCCGGCCGGCCGGGCGCGTCGTTCTCCGGGCGCTCGCCAAGGCCCATCGTTGCCGGGGCGTTTGAGATCTGGCCCCGGCGCCGCCTTCGCATCGCGCAGAGGCCGGCCTGACCATATCTTGAAATTGTATATCCAATAGAATAGTATATCTTAAGTTCAACAATATCCGGAATTGGACGATGCAGGTTTCGAAATGGGGCAACAGCCTGGCCGTACGGCTGCCCAGGGCGCTGGTCGATAGCCTCGATTTGAGCGTGGGCGACAGGCTGGAGATCGTTTCCGCCACGCCGGAACGGATCGTGCTGGCGAAGGACGAACGACGGGTGCGGGCGGTCGAGCGTATGGGCGCCCGGGGCTGGGCCCTGCCCGACGACTACGCCTTCGACCGCGAGGACCCCAACCTCCGGTGACCGCCTTCCTCGATACGAACGTGCTGATCTACGCCCAGACCGGCGATCCCAGGGGCGAGATCGCGCGGCAGGCCATCCTGGCCGGCGGCGTGATCAGCGTTCAGGTCGTCAACGAGTTTACCGCGGTCCTGCGCCGGAAGTTCCGGCTCGACTGGCACGCGATCGCCGGGGCCGTGGCGGACCTGCGAACCGCGCTCGATCCCGTGCGGCCGGTCGGCATCGACACCTGGGCCTCGGCCGTTGCCCTCGCCCGGCAGCACCGCTTCAGCTTCCACGATTCGCTGATCCTAGCCTCGGCGCTCGAAGCCGGCTGCGACACCCTCCTGACCGAAGACATCGAGGCCGGCCGCCGCATCGACGGCCTTACCATCGTCAATCCGTTCAGCAGCGCCTGACCCGGCACTATTTCAGCAGTCGGCACCGTGCGCGCCGGTCAGCTCATCATCGTATTGCGCCGCTTCAGCCGGCGGTTCGGCACGGCGGATCGCTTCGATTTCGGCGTGCGACAAGTCCTCGATGGCAATCGCCTTCCGGTCACGGCGTTGCTTGCGGGCAGCGGCGATGTCGGCGAGGACGTCTTCCATGATTTCCTCCTCGGTGCGGCCGGCCTCCTCAGACGGAGGCTCGATCCGCGCGAGGATGGCGGCGACCCTGTCCGCGGCCTCCTTGCGGTCCGCCCCGCTCACGCCTCCGTCTCCGCCATCTTGCAGAGCAGTTGCCAGTGCTCGTCGCTGACCGGCATGACCGAGAGGCGCGAGTTGCGCACCAGGGCGAAGTCGGCGAAGGCCGGGTCGGCCTTGATCTCGGCGAGCGTCACCGGGCGCTCGACCGGGAACAGCGCCTTGAAATCCACCATGTCGAAACGGCCGGACGGGTCGGTGTGGTCGGGATAGAATTCGCGCACCACCTCGAGCACGCCGACGATGCGCTTCTCGTTCACCGAATGGTAGAAGAAGGCGCGGTCGCCGAGCTTCATGGCGCGCATGTTATTCGACGCCTGGTGGTTGCGCACGCCATCCCACTCGGCGACACCGTCGCGCACATGGTCGTCCCACGACCATTCGCCCGGTTCGGATTTCACCAGCCAGTAGGCCATCGGCTCGCCTCCTTGAGCTTCTGTCAGTCGGTGTGGCGCCCGGTTTGGCGTGCTTCGCCCTTTGGTGCAACCCCCGGCGCGGCCTCCGGCGCGACCGGTCGCCCGGCCCTTCGCGCAGCCCAGCGGCGCCAGCCCTCCGCGATCTGCCGGCGCAGCACCAGGGTGAAGACCGCGGTGGCGGCCAGAAGGACGGCGCCGATGCCGGCGAACACGACGCGGTAGGCCTCGGCCGGCGGATGGCCGTCGACCGGCAGCCACAGGCCGAGCACGATGCCGGGGATCACCTGCATCAGCCCGGCGCCCAGGAAGGAGGTGAAGTTGACCGAAGTGATCGCCCGGCCGGTCAGCCGGTCGGGGAACATGTCGCGCGCCAGCGCCAGCAACAGCACCGAGCCGAAGCTGAACGTGCCGATCAGGACGAACAGCAGGGCGGCCTGGACCGGGAAGGAGACCGGCGCCAGCGCCAGCAGCCAGAAACCGAGGGCGCTCGCGCCGGCCGCCAGGTAGACGAACGGCATGCGCAGGGTCGTCCGGCGCTCGAACAGGGCGTAGAGGCCCGCGCCCACGATCGTGGCAACGCTCATGACGAGCAGGATGTCGCCGCGCTCGATGGTATCGGCGCCGTGCACGTCGGCCAGATAGGGACCGCCCCAGAAGCCGCGCACGGCGATGACCGACGGATAGGACACCATGGCCAGCGCGATCACGCCCCAGACCGGTCCGTGGCGGAAGATGCTGCCGAGATCGAGCACCGAGCGCAGGAAGGATTCGGCCGGCTGCTCCGGCCGGCGTTCGCCGCGCCGCGGCACCGCCCGGAAGATGACGATCGCCAGCGCCAGCGAGACCGCCGCCGCGATCAGGAAGCCGGCGCGCCAGCCGACCGCGTCGGCGAGCACAGCGAAGGGCGTGCCGGAAAGGACCATGCCGAGGCCGCTCACGGAGGTCAGCAGGGCGGCGAGGCCGCCGAAGCGGGCCGGCGGGAAGCGCCGGGCGACCACGACCAGCCCGCCGACGAACATGGCCGAGCAGCCGGCGCCGATCAGCAGCTGCGCGGCGACCAGGCCGGCCGCGCCGCCGGCCTGGGAAAACAGCGCGGCGCCCGCGCTCGCAATGGCCAGCATGGCCGCCATGACCCGGCGCGGGCCGTACCGGTCGAGCAGCACGCCGATCGGCACATGCATCAGCGAGAAGGCGATGAAGAAGGCGCCGGCGGCGAGGCCGAGCTGGGCCGGGCTGAGCGCCAGTCCGCTGCGCAGCTCAGGCCCGATCACCGCCGGCGCGGTGCGGTAGAATTGGCTGACCGTGAAGGCGGCGGCGAGCACGATCAGCAGCCCGACGGTTCCGCTGCGGGCTTCGGGGCGTGCCTCGTCCGGCGGCGTTGGCGGTCTTGGCGGGATCGGCTCGTTCACCGGCCCCTTCTATCCGGCGAAGCGGCCGGCGCAACCCGCCGGTTCGGCACAGGCATCCAGCGCCCGGAGCAGGGCTTGCCGGGCCGCGGCACCGAATGGGCCGATCAGCACGAGCTGCGGCGGTTCCGGCGGCGCCGACGACAGGCCGAGCCGGCCGCCGCTCCAGTCGATCCGCTGCGGGCCCGCGCCGGTGGCGACGACGCCCTTGGCGCGATGGACATCCGGCCGGCCGGCGAACAGGCGTTCGAGGGCGCCGGGATCGACCGGGCCGGCCGGCCGCCAGACGACCGACGACAGGCCGTGTCCGGGCTCTTCCGGTTCACCGGCGTCGCCGGGGGACGGCGCCGGTGCCGCAACGCCGATGCCGAGCAGCCGCGCCGGATCGACCTGCGCGAAGCGGGCCTCGACGAGTTCGGCCGGCGCGGCCTGCGCCTGCACCCAAGCGCGAACCTGCCCGGCCTCCGGCGCCGCAAGCAGGTCCAGCTTGTTGAGCACCAGCAGGTCCGCCGCCTGCATCTGCTGCACGACCAGCCTTCCGACGAACTTGTCCCGCGCCCGTTCGCGGACCGTCGCGGCGTCGGCCAGAACGGCGGTCCCGGCCGGCCGGCAGCCCGGCCAGTTGCCGGCGAGCCGCATGACCCGCGCCGGGTCGGCGACGCCGCTCGCCTCCACGACGATCCAGTCCGGCGGCGGCTGGCGTTCGGTCTGGGCCTGCAGCGCTGCGCCGAGATCGTCGGCAATGGCGCAGCAGACGCAGCCGTTGGTCAGCGCGATCGTGTCGCCGTCATGCGCCGCGATCAGCCCGGCGTCGATGTTGACCGCGCCGAAATCGTTGACCAGCACGGCGAGGCGCAGCCCGTGCTCCGCCGCCAGCAGATGATTGAGGCAGGTCGTCTTGCCCGCGCCCAGATAGCCGCCGATCACCGTGACCGGGATAGGCCGGCGCGCGGTCATGCCGGCTCCCAGAGCGTGACCGCACGGGTGAAATCGGCGTCGGGGCCGAGGGCGGCGCTGGCCGCCGCCCAGCGGGCCTTCATGTCGCGGCTGAGCGGCGCGTCGGCGCCGAGCGCATCTGCGAGATCGGCGGCGATGGCGACGTCCTTGGCCATCAGCCCCAGCTTGAAGCCGGTGGCGAAGGTCCGGGGCAGGACCTCCTGTTTCATCGGCACTTCCGAATTGAAGCTGCGCCCGGACGAATTGTTGATAATCGTCAGCAGCGTTTCGCGCTCCAGACCGAACGCCTCGCCGACGATCAGCGCCTCCGCCGCCGCGGTGAAGGCCGCCGCCGCGGCGTAGTTGTTCAGCGCCTTGGCGGCGTGGCCGGCGCCGAGCGGACCGGCGCGGAACAGCCGGTCGCCCATGGCGCGCAGGACCGGCTCCGCCCGTTCGGCAGCCGCCGCGTCGTCGGCGCCGATCATGATGGCGAGCGTGCCGTCCCGGGCCTTTTCGACGCCGCCGCTGACCGGCGCATCGACCAGGGCGATGCCCCGTTCGGCCAGGGCTTCGCCGAGCGCTCGGGTGCCGACAGGCTCGGACGAACTCATGTCGACGACCAGCCCGCCCCCGGATCGACCGGCGCCGAGGCCGTTTGCCAGCGCGCCCTGCTCCTCTTCCAGCAGCACCCGGCGGACGATGGCGCCGGTCGGCAGCATGGTCACGGCGAGCGTCGCGGCCTCCGCCAGGGCGGCCAGCGTCGGCGCGGTCGGGCAGCCGGTCTCCGCGGCGAAGGCTGCCGACGCGCGCGGGTTTGCGTCGTAGCCAATGGTCTCGAAACCGGCACGGGCCAGACAGGCGGCCATCGGCCGGCCCATGTTGCCGAGGCCGACGAAGCCGACGGTTTCGCGGGATGGCGGCATGGGCATCGCTCCACTGGCGGCGAGAACTGTCCGCCCATGATAGCCCGCGCGCCCCGGCAGGGGAGCCTCCGATTGCGCATACGCACCGCAGCGCAGCCGCCTTCCCCTGCACCGCCGGATGCCGTAACACCCCGGCCATGCAGTTCTTCGCAGATACGCCGCTGCCCGATCTCGCCCCCTTCGCCGGCCTGCGCGCCGAGGTGCGCGCCTTTCTGGCCGAAGAGCGGGCGCGCGCCGGGATCGATAGCTGGGTCGGCTCCTGGGAGGGCTTCGACCGCGGGTTCAGCACGCGACTGGCCCGGCGCGGCTGGCTCGGCATGGCGATCCCGGAGCGCTATGGCGGCCGGGAAAAGGGCCTGCTCGAACGCTACGTCGTGCTCGAAGAACTGCTGGCCGGCGGCGCGCCGGTCGCGGCCCACTGGATCGCCGACCGCCAGACCGCGCCGCTGCTGCTGCGCTTCGGCACCGAGGAACAGCGCCGCCGTTTCCTGCCGCGCATCGCCTCGGGCGAATACAGCTTTGCCATCGGCATGAGCGAGCCGGACAGCGGCTCCGACCTCGCCGCGGTGCGCACGAAGGCCACGCCGTCGGGCAACGGCTGGCGCATCGATGGCGCGAAGATCTGGTCGTCCAATGCCCACCGCGCCGACTGGATGGTTGCGCTTTGCCGAACCGGCGAAACAGGAGACGACAGGCACGGCGGGCTCAGCCAGTTCCTGATCGACCTCAAGGCGCCGGACATCGCGATCCGGCCGATCCACAACCTGGCCGGCGACCATCATTTCAACGAAGTGTTCTTCGACGGCCACGACATCCCGGCCGACCGCATCGTCGGCAGCCCCGGCGACGGCTGGCGCCAGGTGATGAGCGAGCTGGCCTTCGAGCGCAGCGCGCCGGACCGCTTCCTCTCGACCTTCCGCCTGATCGTCGAGCTGGTGCGCGCCGCCGGGCCGGACCCGGACCGGCTGGTTGCCGGCGAAATCGGCGCGCTGGTCGCCCGGCTCGCGGCGGTGCGGCTGCTGTCGATCCAGGTCGCCGGCGCGCTCGACCGGGGCGCGACGCCGAACACCGAGGCGGCGCTGGTCAAGGAGGTCGGCACCGCGCTGGAGCAGGACACGCCGGAAATCGCGCGGCGAATCCTGGCGGAAACCCCGGCCGGCGACCGCGCGGCGCTGATCGAGGACCTGCTGACCTACGACGTGCTGCACACGCCCTCCTTCACCCTGCGCGGCGGCGCGCGCGAGGTGGTGCGCGGCATCATTGCGCGCGGGCTGGGGCTTCGATGACCGGGAACGGGATGACGGGGAACGGGATGACCGGCGCGAACGGCGATACGGCGGGCGCAGCGTTTGCCGACGCGATCCGGCAGGCGCTGGCGCCGCACGCCGCCGCCTACGATGGGCCGGCGGACCGGGCGCTCGTATGGTCGGACGATCACTGGCGGGCGGTCGCCGATCTCGGCCTGCCGAAGCTGCTGGTGCCGGAAGCGCAGGGCGGCGCCGGCGCGACGCTGGCCGAGGGCGCGGCGGCCATCGAGGCGCTGGGCGCGCTGGGCGACCCCTCGCCCGCCGCCGATACCGCGGTGCTGACCTGGCTGCTGGCGCGGCAGGGCAACGTCGTACCGGACGATCCGCTGGTGCCGGCCGAACCGGGCTGCCGCATCCCATGGCCGGAGAACGCCCGCGCTGTCGATCCTGCCGGTAACGCCGCCGCGCCGCCGGACGGACTGGGCAGCATCCTGCTGAACGGCGTCCCGGCTTCGGCGGCGCTGCCCGGCGGGACCGGCGGCGTCACGCCCCTCCGGCAGGCGATGGCGGCGGCCCGCGCGGTGCAGATCGCCGGCGCGGCGGGGGCGGCGCTGGAAATGACCCTCGACTATGTCCGCGAACGCCGCCAGTTCGGCCGGCCGCTCGCCCGCTTCCAGGCGGTGCAGCAGCATATCGCGGTCGCCGCGGCCGAGACCGCCGCCGCGGCGCAGATGGCGCGCGCCGCCTTCGCTGCACTTGATCGGGAGCTGGACGGCGACGGCCCGTTCCTCGCCGCTTCGGCGAAGATCGCGACCGGGCGGGCCGGCACGCTCGCCGCGAAGGCCGCCCACCAGTTCCACGGCGCGATGGGCTATACCGCGGAATATCCCCTGCACCGGCTGACCCGCGCGATCTGGCAATGGTGCGAGGATTGCGGCAACGAGGACTGGTGGAGCCGCCGCCTCGGCGCGCAGATCTGCCGCAACGGCGCGGACACGCTGTGGCCAACGCTGACGGGCGGGTGAGCCGGGCAGTGCGCAGTCGCGCTCTCGCGCCGTCCGCGCCTAACCCGCAATGCCGAGGAAGACCAGAATCGCCCGGTCGATGCGGCGCATGTCTCCGGCCGAAAGCGCACCGATCTGCCGACTCAGGCGCTCGCGGCGAACGGTCGAAATCTTGTCGACCATGACGTGACTGTTCTCGACGAGGCCGTTGCCCGGGCCGGCGGAAACGGGGATGCGAAACAGCGGCGCTTCGGTCGAATCGCCGGTGATCGCGCATATGGTGACGGAATTCGTTTCCTCGAACCGGTCGTCCTGAACGATGACGACGGGCCTGGACTTTCCCGTGTAGTCTCCGCCGCCGGCCGCAATCCAGGTCTCGCCGCGTTTCACCCGGCGTCGAACTCACCTATGGCATCGATGAACGCCTGATCGGCCTCGGCATGCCGGCTCGCAGCAACGGCGCGTGATTGCCGGCGGGCTTCATCCGCGAAGTCTGGCCCGCGGGTATCGGGCACCCAGATCTGGATCGGACGCAGGCCCTCGCGGCGCAGCCGGGTGCGATGCCGGCGAACCTTGTCGTTCGATGCCTCGGAGCGCTTCGGTAAACTTGTCACTGTATTTCTCCGTCAGGTTACATGTAACCTAGGCCAGTCATATCCTCATTGCAAGTACATCGGTGTCGGACCGGATTTGTTCAGCGTCATCAACCCCGCCCCTTCGGCACGACCTCATAGCCCGGCTGTTCCGGCTCGTCGTCGATCATCTCGGCCGGGAAGCCGGGGGCGCGGATTTCGATGCCGCAGGCTTCTTCGAGCCGCCGGACGATGTTGGGCGACCATTCGCGCGGGCCGTAGCGGGCCTCGCCGTCCTTGAAGATGCCGATCAGCAGCGGCGCGAGTTCCAGCGGCACGCCGGCACGCTCGGCAATCGCGCCGAAGATGCCGATATCCTTGGAGACCAGGTCCATGGTGAAGTTGATGTCGCGGCTGCCGTTGAGGATGACCTGGCTCTCGGTTTCGTGGACGAAGGAATTGCCCGAGGAGATGCGGATCGCCTCGTAGGTCGTGTTGAGGTCCATGCCGGCCATCTTCGCGGTCGCCAGCGCCTCGCACAGGGAGACCAGGTTGGCCGTGGCGAGATAGTTGGTCACCACCTTGAGCACCGACGCAGAGCCCAGGGGGCCGGTGTGGAGGATGCGCCGGCCCATGGCCTTGAGCACGGGGAGCAGCCGCTTGAAGGCCGCGCGTTCGCCGCCGGCGAAAATCGCGATGTTGCCGGTCGCCGCCCGGTGGCAGCCGCCGGAGACGGGGCAATCGACCGGTTCGCCGCCCTTCGCCTGCACCAGGGCGCCCAGCCGCCGGACCTCGGCCTCGTCGGTCGTGCTCATCTCGGCCCAGATCGTGCCCGGCGTAAGGCCGTCCAGCAGGCCGTCGCCGGCCTCCAGGACCGCGCGGCTCGCCGCCGGCGACGGCAGGCAGGTGATGACGACGTCGCAGGAAGCGGCCATCGCGGCGGGGCTTTCGCCGACCTGCGCGCCGGCGTCGGCAAGGGGCCGGACCGCAGCGGGGTCGAGGTCCCGCACCGCCAGGTCGAAGCCGTTGCGCTGCAGGCTGCCGGCCAGCTTGCCGCCGACATTGCCGAGGCCGATAAATCCGATCTTCATGGGGCAGGCTCCGCTGCGGAAACGCGCTGGCGCCGGAAGACGCCGCCGGGCGGCGGTTTGTGCCCCGGCCCCGGCGCAACTGCAAGCGCCCTGTCCCTGCGCCCTTGACGGCTGCCGCCGGACGGGCTTGCCTGCCGCCGTCGCGACAGGAAAGGCCGGACCATGAAAGAGCATATCGCCCGGATCGACGCGCCCGACGGCGTCATGGAGACCTTCGTCACCCGGCCGGACGAGGGCGGGCCGCATCCGGTCGTGCTGTTCTACATGGACGCGATCGGCGTGCGCGAGGAACTGAAGGACATGGCCCGGCGCATCGGCACGGCCGGCTACTGCGTGCTGCTGCCCAACCTGTTCTACCGCATGGCCGGGATCGACGAGGTTCTGCTCGACGCGCAGCAGATCGAGGTCAAGGGCTCCGACGAACGCAAGCGGTTCTGGGGCCTGGTCAGGAGCGTGAACAACGACCGGGTGGCCGCGGACACGCGCCAGCTGCTCGACTATGCCCGGTCGCTGGACGGCGCGGCGCCGGGGCCGGCCGGCTGCGTCGGCTACTGCCTGTCCGGCCAGTTCGTCTACACGGTCGCGGCGCGCTATCCGGACGAGATCGCGGCGACGGCGAGCTATTACGGCGCCGGCATCGTCACCGACCAGCCGGATTCGCCCCATCTGCGGACGGACGACATCCGGGCCGAACTCTATCTCGCCTTCGCCGAGGACGATATCTGGGTGCCGGATTCGTCTGTCGATGCGCTTGCGCGCTGCCTCGAAGGCTCCGGCGTGCGCCACCGGATCGAGCGGTATGCCGGTGCGCATCACGGCTTCGCCTTCCCCGACCGGCACTGCTACGACAAGGCCGCCGCCGAGCGCCACTGGGAGCGCATGCTCGCCCTGTTCCGCCGCAATCTCGGCTGACCGGCGGGAGCCCTTCGGTTTCCCTTGAAACGCCGCGCCGCGGGACCAAGTTGCTTCCATGACCGGCGCGACCGACAAGATCGTCAAGACCGACGCCGAATGGCGGGCGATGCTGACCGATATCCAGTTTCACGTCGCCCGCGAGCACGGCACCGAGCGCGCGTTTACCGGCGAATACTGGGACACCAAGACGCCCGGCACCTACCGCTGCGTCTGCTGCGGACAGCCGCTGTTCGCGTCCGACAAGAAATACGATTCCGGAACCGGCTGGCCGAGCTTCTGGGCGCCGGTGAACGACAGTGCCGTCGCCCTGCGCGACGACCGCAGCCTGTTCATGCTGCGCACCGAGGTGCTGTGCAGCAAATGCGACGCCCATCTGGGGCATGTCTTTCCCGACGGACCGGCGCCGACCGGCCACCGCTACTGCATGAACTCGGCATCGCTCAAGCTCGAGGCCAAGGGCCCGGACTGAGCCGGTTTCCCGCCGACGCCGCCGGAATTTCCGGTTCGGCCGGCGTCGCGGCAACCCGCCCGTAATTCGGCGCCGTAAAGGGGCTTGCGCGCGCCCCGTTCGATGCCCATATCGCCGCGCCTTGGCACTGCCGCCAAGGCCACTCGAAAAGGCCGCTCGCCGTGGCGCGCATCACCGACTCCCTCGCCGCACCGAAGGCGCTGCTCGCGCCGGTCGCCGCCCTGCTCGTCGGGGTGGCGCTGCTCATGCTCGGCAACGGCCTGTTCCTCACCCTGGTGCCGCTGCGCGCGGACCTCGAAGGCTTCGGCGCCGCCTGGATCGGCGTCATCGGCGCGGCCTATTCGGTCGGCTTCGTGGCCGGTTGCTATCTGGTGCCGCCGCTGGTCGCCAGGGTCGGGCACATCCGCGTCTACGCCGCCATCGCCGCGCTCGGCGCCATCGTCCCGCTGCTGCATCTGCTCGCGCTGCATCCGGCCGCCTGGATCCTCTTCCGCATCATCATCGGCCTTTGCATCTCCGGCCTCTACATGGTCATCGAGAGCTGGCTGAACGGCGCCGCAACCCGGCGCAACCGCGGCACCGTCTTCTCGGCCTATGTTGCGATCCACCTGGCGGCGGTGACCGCCGGGCAATATCTCCTCCTGCTCGATACGCCGAGCAGTTCCAAGCTGTTCTCCCTCGCGACGATCCTGTTCGCGCTGGGGGTGATCCCGGTCTGCCTGACCCGGGCGCCCTCGCCGCCGCTGCCGGTCAAGGCGCGGCCGGATCTGCGGAAGCTGTGGCGCAATTCCCAGGTCTCCGTGGTCGGCTGCTTCACCAACGGCATGGCCAACGGCGCGGTCTGGAGCCTGGTGCCGGTCTATGCCAAGGGCCTCGGCCTGTCGGTGGCCGGCATCGCAATCTTCGTCAGCGTCGCCATCGTCGGCGGTGCGGTCGTGCAGTATCCGCTGGGCCGGCTGTCCGACCGGCTGCCCGACCGGCGCTGGCTGATCGCCGCGGTCTGCGCCGTCGCCGCGGCGGCAGGAGCAGTCCTGCTGGCGGCAGACAGCCTGCCGGCCCTTTTCGTCTATGTCGCGTATTTCTTCTTCGGGGCCGCAGCCTTCTCGATCTACGGCTTTTCCGTCGCCCACGCCAACGACCATGCCGACCCCGAGGACTTCGTCGAAATCAGCGCCGGCCTGCTGGTGATTTTCGGGGTCGGCGCCGTCGCCGGGCCGCTGATCGCCGCAGCCCTGATGGAAGCGCTGGGATCGGGCTATCTCTTCCTGTTCACCGGCGTCGTGCACGGCGCAGTCGCGCTGTGGACTTTCCGGCGCACGAAACAGCGCCGGGCGATCGCGCCCGAGGACCGCGAGGATTATGTGCCGATGGCCCGGACCTCGCCGAACATTTTCGCCTTCGATCCGCGCGCCGAGGAAACGCCGCCGGACCGCGGCGGCTGATCCGGACCCTCCGCGCGCCGCCGGAATTGCCGCCGGACTCGTCGTCTCCGGGCGCGGCACCCTTTTTTCGGCCGCGCGGGTCCATAGATCAGGCGCGTAGCCTGCCCCGACCCGCCGCGATGCCAGCCGCATGAACCCGTTTTCACCCGAGAACGCCGCCGCCGCCGACACCGCCGTCCCCGCCGAGACGCCGCCGGAGGGCGCGGCGGCCGTCGGGCCGCGGCCCATGGGCGCCGTCAACTGGCTCGGCCTGTGGACGCTGTACCGCAAGGAGCTTCAGCGCTTCCTCAAGGTCGTCACCCAGTCCCTGCTCGCCCCCATCGTGACGACGCTGCTGTTCCTGTCGGTCTTCTCCCTGGCGATGGGCGACGTCGTGCGCGAGATCGGCGGCGTGCCCTTCGTCGAGTTCCTCGCGCCAGGCCTCGTCATGATGGCGATCGTCCAGAGCGCGTTCCAGAACACCGCCGGTTCCCTGCTCATCTCGAAGATCCAGGGCAATATCGTCGACGTGCTGATGGCGCCGCTCTCGCCGGGCGAACTGGCGCTGGCCTACGCGGCGGCCGGCGCGACCCGCGGCCTGCTGGTCGGGGCGGTCACGCTTGGCGCCATGGCGGTCTTCGTGCCGGTCCAGATCCACGCGCCGCTCACCATCCTCTATTTCGCCGTCATGGCGTCGGCCCTGCTGTCGCTGCTCGGCCTGATCGGCGGCATCTGGTCCGACAAGTTCGAGCAGATGGCCGCGGTCACCAACTTCGTCATCACGCCGGCCGCCTTCCTCAGCGGCACCTTCTATTCCATCGAACGGCTGCCGCCGCTGCTCAACGAGCTCGCCCATTTCAACCCGTTCTTCTTCATGATCGACGGTTTCCGCAGCGGCTTCATCGGCCGCGCCGACGGCGACACGCTGGCCGGCGGCCTCGCGCTGCTGGCGCTGAATGTCGCCCTGTGGCTGGTCTGCCTGCAAATGTTCCGGACCGGCTACAAGCTGAAGAGCTAGCCTATCAGCCGGTCCCCAGCTTCTCGCCAAATCGGAGTTTACCTTGGACCGTCATATCGACCGGAGCGGCTCGAAGAGCCGCGCAGCGGAGATATCTTTCCAGCGCAGAGCAAGGGCGGTGTCGCCGCGTCTAAAAGATTTCTCCGCTCCCTCCGGTCGGTCGAAATGACGGAAGCGCGATTACGCTCCGGTCGAAATGACAAGCGAAGAATCCTCTCGATGGCACGAAGGCGGGCCGGCCGTCGCCGGTAACGGTCCTTGCTCCTGCACGCTTCAGCCTCGCGCCGCCTCCAGCGCCCGCCACACGGTGTGCGGCGTGAGCGGCATGTCGAGCGTCGTCACGCCGTCTTCGGCGAGCGCGTCCAGCACGGCGTTGATCGCGGTCGGCGGCGATGCGGTGGTCGGCCCCTCGCCGATGCCCTTGACGCCGAGCGGGTTGTCGTCTCCCGCCACCGGGTTGAAGACCGTATCGACCGGCGGCATGTCGTCGGCCCGGGGCAGGCAGAAATCCATGAAGCTGCCGCTGAGCAGCTGGCCCGTGCCGGATTCGTAGACCGTGTTCTCCATCATCGCCTGGCCGACGCCCATGGCGATGCCGCCGTGCAGCTGCCCGGCCGCGAGCAGCGGGTTGATCACCGTGCCGGGGTCCGAGACCACGACATAACGCTCGATCCGCGCCGCGCCGGTCTCGGGATCGACCTCGACTTCGCACAGATGGCAGCCGCTGGGATAGCTCATCCCCGGCACCTCGAAGCGTTCCTCAATGCGCAGCGGCGCGCCGCGCCTGTCGGCCTCCGCCGCCACGGCGAACAGGGAGACGGTCCGGTCCGTGCCCTGCACGCGGTAGGCGCCGCCGGCAAAGCCGATATCCGCCGCCGCGGCCTCCAGCAGGTCGGCGGCCAGCGGCCGGCCCGCCTCGATCAGCGACAGCGCCCCGTTGTGGATCGCGCCGCCGCCGATGCGCATGGTGCGCGAGCCGTGGGAGCCGCCGCCCTGCGGGATGCGGTCGGTATCGCCGTCCTCGACGACCACCCGGTCCGGCGACACGCCCAGCAAGTCGGCGAGGATCTGGCCGAATACGGTGGCGTGGCCCATGCCGCTATCCTGGCTGCCGACCAGCGCCCGCACCCGCCCGTCCTCCGGCCCGCCTTCCGGTTCGGGGGCCTCGACCCGGATGTCGGCGAACTCGGCGAGCGCGCCGCCGGCATTCTCGATATAGGTCGTCACCGAACGGCCCCGGCGCAGCCCTTGCAACGCCGACGCCGCCCGGCGTTCGGCGAAGCCGTCCCAATCGATCCGGGCCAGCCCGGCGTCCAGGCTGCCGAGGAAATCGTTGCGCTGGTAGCGCGCGCCGGTCGGCGCTTGCCACGGCATGTCGGCGAGCGGGATCAGGTTGCGCCGGCGCAGGTCCACCCGGCCGGTCCCCGTCTCGCGTGCCGCCCGGTCGATCAGCCGCTCCAGCACCAGCGTCGCCTCGGCCCGGGCGATCCCGCGGTAGGCCGCGATCGGGGCGGTGTTGGTGAAGACGCCGGTAAACTCGAAGCGGTACGCCGGAATGCGGTAGGGCCCGCAGATCATCGGCGACATCCAGGTCACGATGACGTGCGGCGCGCGATTGACCCAGTAGGCGCCGTGCCACCAGTCGGCCCGCACGTCGACGGCCGTGATGCGCCCCTCGGCGTCGAGCGCGATGCGGGCGTGCAGATTCTGGCTGCGCGACTGGGTGTCGGTCAGGAAGGCTTCGCTCCGGCTTGCGATCCAGCGCACAGGCCGGCCGAGCGACCGCGCCGCAAACGGCACGACGACGAATTCGGGATAGACCAGGTTGCGCGCGCCGAAGCCGCCGCCGGTATCCGGCACGATCACCCGCAGGTCCTCGCGTCCAATGCCCAGGCAATCGGCGACGATCGCGCGCAGGACGTGGCCGGACTGGCTGCCGGCATGGAGCGTGAACCGGCCGTCGGCATATTCGGCGAGCGCGCCGCGCGGCTCCATGAAGGCGGCTGTCGAGCGGGTGAACGCGATATCCTGCCCGACGACCCGGTGCGCCGCCGCGAAGGCCGCATCGGTCGCGGCCCTGTCGCCCGCCGCCCAGACGACCGAGCGGTTGTCGGGCGCGTCCTCCCAGATCGCCGCTGCATCGTCGGCCAGTGCATCCTCCGCCGTGCCCAGCGCCGGCAGGGGCTCGTAATCGACCTCGACCAGTTCCGCCGCTTCCAGGGCGGCCGCCTCGGTTTCGGCGGCGACGAGGGCGACGGCTTCGCCGGCGAAGCGCACCCGGCCCTCCGCCAGCGGATAGTGCGGCGCGTCGACGATGGCGCGATGCAGTTCGCCGTCCGGCAACGGTTCGTCCGCGCCGGTCGGCAGGGCGCGCACGCCGGCCGCGCGCAGGTCCGCCGCGGTATAGACCGCCAGCACGCCCGGAACGGCCAGCGCCGCCGCCGGGTCGATTTCGCCGAGCACGGCGTGGGCATGGGGCGTGCGCACGAAGGCGGCATGGGCCTGGCCGGGCCGGCGGAGATCGGCGGTGAACGTGCCGGCCCCGGTGAGAAACGCGCGGTCCTCCACGCGCGGTATCGAGGCGCCGATCAGGGGGACTTTTTCTGCTGTGGATTCCGGTGTCGTCATAGGGCTGGATTTAGGGTCGGGGACGGCTTGGCGACAGTCGCCTTTCTGGCGCGCCCGACCGCCCGCACGACTGTCCTGCACGGCATTCCGTATGGGGCCGCGACCCGGCTGCCGGTTGACCTTTGGGTCCGGCCCGTCCCTTTTCGCAGCCATGAGCACAACCAACGATCCTGCGCCCGCTTCGAAGCCGGCCGCCGCCGCCGGTCCAGCGGGGACCGGCCTGCCGCTCGAAGGCGTCCGCATCCTCGATCTCACCACCATCGTCTACGGCCCCTATGCGACCCAGACCCTGGGCGATTTCGGCGCCGAGATCGTCAAGGTCGAGGCGCCGGGCGGCGACGCCATGCGCGAGATGGGGCCGGGCCGCAGCCCGCACATGGCGGCCCTGTTCCTGGGCATGAACCGCAACAAGAAGAGCATCGTGCTCGACCTCAAGCGCGGCGCGGCGCGCGAGGCGCTGTGGCGGCTGGTCGATAGCGCCGACGTATTCGTGCACAACATCCGGCCGCAGAAGATCCTGAAGCTGGGCTTCGATCCGGATGCCGTGATGGCGCGCAACCCCGGCATCGTCTATGCCGGCCTCTACGGCTATCGCGACGGCGGGCCCTATGCCGGCCAGCCGGCCTATGACGACGTCATCCAGGGCCAGTCCGGCCTCGCCGGCACCTTCCTCGCCCGCGACGGCACGCCCAACCTGATCCCGACCATCGTCGCCGACAAGATTTCCGGCCTGCTCGCCGCCAACGGCATGCTTGCGGCGCTCCTCCAGCGCCGGAAAACCGGCCGGGGCGTCTATGTCGAGACCGCGATGTTCGAGGGCGTGGCGAGCTTTACCCTCGCCGAGCATCAGTATGGCGCGATCTTCTCACCGCCGATGACGCCGCCGGGCTATCCGCGCGTGCTCTCGCCCCACCGCCGGCCCCAGCCGACGGCGGACGGCTTCATCTGCCTGCTCGCCTACACCGATGCGCAGTGGGACCGCTTCTGGGACCTGGTCGGCCGGCCGGAGATGAAGGACGATCCGCGCTTCCTCACCGTCAACACCCGGCTGAACCATGTCGATTCGCTCTACGGCGAATCGGGCAGGGACCTGGTCAAGAAAAGCTCCGCCGAATGGCTCGACCTGCTGCGCCGCACCGAAATTCCCTGCGGCCCGGTCAACACGCTCGAAGACCTCCGGACCGATCCGCACCTTTCCGCCACCGGCTTCTTCCGGCCCTTCGAGCATCCGACCGAAGGCAAGATGGAGATTCCCGACACCGCCTTCCGCTTCGACGGCGCCGCGCTGCCCGTCCGCCTCGGCCAGCCGCATCTCGGCGAGCACACCGAAACGCTGCTGGCGGAGGCCGGCTTCGATGCGGCGGAGGTTGCGGAGATTACCGGCGCGTGAGCGGGAGTGCCGCTTCCCGTCTCTTCCCCCTCATCGGAGGATTGCTCTGCGAAAGGGGGCGCCGGACGGGCCGGACGCCGGAAAACGGCCGGATTTTGAACGAATATTCAAAATCAGTTTCCCTAAGTCTTTGAAATTGCTTGGTTTTTAGAATTAGACAGACCATTCTAAATAATATTTTTTTGCACCCGGCAGCCCTAACCCTTTGGAATCTTTGGAAACACGCCGTTCGGAAATGCGCAAAATCAATCTCGATAGGAAATTTTCCAGCCTCCTGGCCTGGCGGAAGCGCCGCTCGACACCGGGGCGGCACCGCCGGGCAGGATCGGGGGCACGATGGCCCGGCGGAATCGGAGGGTCGAACCGGACGGGGTCCGGCTGTCAAGCCCAATGGCGCATAGGGCGCACCTGGGATCGCCGATCGGCGGCGGCGGGCCGGGAAGCGGGCAGGGTGGAAGGTTCCCGCACGGTCCCCCGCCGGTTTCTTCGTTTGCTTCTTTTTGAGGGGGGGAGGCGTCGGCCGGCCGCGGCAGGCGCACTTCGGGCGTTGACGGGGCCGATATAGGGCGCGGGATCGCCCGTTTCAAGGAAAAAATCGTAAAAAAGGAAATAATTTTGAAAGACTGGTCCGGCTCACGGCTTTTCGCAGGGGAATCCAAAGGGAGAGGGGGCGCGTTGTTTCGTCTGTCGGAGCCGATTCGCAGTATTTCGCAGAGAAATCCGTGTCACGCCCGATGCGCCGCGCGGCGGAGGCGGTCGTTGATGGCGGCGCCGAGGCCGTCGTCCGGTATGGCTGAGACGGCGATGGCCGCGGGGTTGAGCGCATCCAGCTCGTGCAGCAGGCGGAACAGGTTGGCCGCCGCTTCGGTGAGGTCGCCGGCCGGGCTGAGGTTGCGTACCGCGGTATAGCCGCCTGGGTCGGCCGGGCCGGCCGGGCGTGCCTCCGGGGCATCGCCGAAGGCCAGCAGCGCTTCGCCTTCCTCCAGCGCATCGCCGGCGTCGAGCCGCAACCGTGCGCGCGGCGCGTAGTGGGCGGCCAGCATACCCGGCGATTCGAGCGGCGTTGCGGGCGATGTCCCGGCCGAAGCCGGGTCCGCCATCTGCACCGGCCCGATGATCGATTCTATGGGCACATGTGTGACCAGGCCGGGGCGCAACAGCACCGGCGTTTCTCCGGTCAGGGACAGCACCGTCGACTCGAGGCCGCCAGGGCACGGCCCGCCGTCCAGGACAAGGTCCACAGCATCGCCGAGCGAGGCTTCGACATGGCGGGCCTCGGTCGGGCTCAGCTTCCCGAAGCGGTTGGCGCTCGGCGCCGCGACCGGGCAGCCGGCGGCGCGCATCAGCGCCTGTGCCACCGGATGGTCCGGCGCGCGCACCGCCACCGTATCCAGCCCTGCGCTGACCAGCCGGGAGACCGGCGCATACGGCGTGCGCGGCAGAACGAGGGTGAGCGCACCGGGCCAGAAGGCGTCGGCGAGGCGCAGGGCGCGGTCGTCGAAGACCGCCCAGGCCCGGTGCGCCGCGAGGTCGGGCGCGTGAACGATCAGCGGGTTGAAGCGCGGCCGGCCCTTGGCCTCGAAGATGCGCGCCACCGCCCGGTCGTCGGTCGCGTCGGCGCCGAGGCCGTAGACCGTCTCGGTCGGGAAGGCGACGAGGCCGCCGCTGCGCAGCCGTTCCGCCGCCGCGGCAATCCCGGCCCCGTCCGCCGGCCGTAGCGCCATCGTCCCCGTGCCGTCTCTCTTGCCGGCGAACTGCGCGTCAGGAGGGGCGGCCGCGCACGACGTAGCCGGCGTTGCGCCAGCCGGCCTTGCCGTAGGTCAGCGGGCCGCCGGCGAGGGTTCGCACGGTGCCGCCGGCCGCCTCGACGATCGCCTGGCCGGCCGCGGTATCCCATTCCATGGTCGGACCGAGCCGGGGGTAGAGGTCTGCGCTGCCCTCGGCGACCAGGGCGAACTTGAGCGCGCTGCCGGCGATGATCCGGCGGGCGACGTTCTCGCCGTTCAGGAAATCGTCCAGCTCGTCCCAGTTGTCGTGGGACCGGCTGGCCGCGACGACGATGCCGTCGGCCGGCGCGGCGCGGACGCAGACCGGTTCCGCCGGCCCGGCGCCCGCCTGCCGGCTCGCCACGGCCGTTCCGGCGTCATTCGTGTAGCCGGCGTAGACGACGTCGCGCACCGGGATGCCGAGCACGCCGAACACCGGCCGGCCGGCCGCGACCAGGGCGATATTGACGGTGAACTCGTCGCGCTTGTTGATGAACTCCCGCGTGCCGTCGAGCGGGTCGACCAGCCAGAACGGCCGGGCGCCCGTGCCGTCCGTCCGGTGGCTCGCCGCGCGCTCCTCCGACACGACGGGGATATCCGGCGTCAGCGCCTCCAGCGCCGGCACGATCACGGCGTCGGCGGCATGGTCGGCCTCGGTGACCGGCGTACGGTCATCCTTGCGCCCGATGTCGAGGTCGGTCCGGTAGAAGGGCAGGATGGCCGCACCGGCCCGGCGGGCGATGGCGCAAACCGGATCGACCAGGGACTCGAGATCGGGCAGGACGTTCGGCATCGGGCTTTCCGGCGGATGCGGAGGCTGCCAATCTAGGGCCGCGGCCGGCGGCGGACAGGGCCTTGCGCCGCTCTCCGCCCATTTCGCCGCATCGGGCGGCGGCTTGATCCCGAGCCTTGATTCCTTGGGCCCGGAGCCTTTATTGAAGGCCGGCCGCGCGGGCGGCGCCTGCCGGACAGATCGGCCGGGACGCCGCGCCGGCCTTCCCTCCGGATGGGGCCGTAGCTCAGTTGGGAGAGCGCTTGAATGGCATTCAAGAGGTCAGGGGTTCGACTCCCCTCGGCTCCACCAAACGCCTGAAGACCGGCCCGCCGACGCACGTCGCGGCCGGTTTTTCGTTGCCGCAGAAGCGCGTCGGCAACGGCTAGCGATACCGCCTCGCGCGCTCCAGCAACCGCTCCGACCGGACGATGATCGGCCCGTCGATCATCCCGCCCTCGTGCCGCACCGCGCCCAACCCGGCGCGCTCCGCCTCTGCGGCGGCGGCGACGATCCGCTCTGCAGTCGCGACCTCCTCGTCGGTCGGCGTAAACACCTTGTTGAGGCGCGCGACCTGGCCCGGATGGGCCGCAAATCCGCCTTCTGACCCCATCCGCCGGCCGCGCTCGGCCGCGGCCTCGAAAGCATCGAGGTCTTCCAGGTTGCCGAGCGTTTCCGGAACGATCAGCGGCACTACCCCGGCCGCACGCGCCGCCTCGGCCACCGCCAGCCCCGTCATCGTCTGGAGGTCGACCGACGGAGGCGCTCCCAGAATCGCCAGATAGTCCTCGATCCCGAAGCCGACGCAGGCGATCCGGCCGGTGGCGCGCAGGATGGCGTCGGCGTCGCGCACCCCGCGCGGGGATTCGATCAGCGGCACCAGGCGAATGCCGCCGTGCGGCAAGCCGCGCCCGGCTTCCAGCTCGCCGACACAGGCATCGATGGCCAGGACATGCGCTACCGATTCGCAGCCGGGCAGCGCAAGGGCCCTGACGCCCGGACGGACGGCGAATTCGAGGTCCTTCAGCGCCGGTCGCCACGGCATGTTGATCCGCACCAAAACATCCTGTCCGGCGGCATGCAGCCGCTCGACGGCCGGCGCCAGGGCGGCCCGAGCCTCGTCCTTGCGGGCGGCAACGATGCTGGCCTCAAGGTCGAGAACGACGGCATCGGCGCCGCGCTCGGCGGCCTTCGCCAGAAAGCGCTCCTCGAGCACCGGCATGAACAGGAGCGAACGCCACATCACACGATCCCCGCCTTGCGAAGCCGTGCGCGGTCCGCCGCGCCGCGCCCGAGCAGGGCCAGCACCTCGTCGGTATGCTCGCCCAGTTCGGGGGCTGGCGCGCGGATCGTCCCCGGCGTTTCGCTCAGCCGCGGGAAGGGCGTGTGGAGCGGGATCGTGCCGTGGTCGGCGTCGGGGAAGTCCTCCACGACGGCGCGGCCGCGGATATATTCGTGGTCGATCAGGTCCGTCGGATCGCAGATCGGGCCGACGGTGACGCCGGCGGCCTCGAAATGGTCGAGATTGTCCCGCAGCGTTTTCGAGGCGATGTAGCCGCCGACGATGTCGTCGAGCTCATACATGTTGTCGACGCGGTCGCGGCCGGACCGGAAGCGCGGGTCGTCGATCAGCTCCCGGCGCCCGATGGCGATAGCCACCTTCTCCCACATGGACTGCATCGAGGCCGACAGGGCGAGGTATTTGCCGTCGGCGCATTCGTAGACGTTGCGCGGCGCGGCGATCTTGCTCCGGTTGCCCTCGCGGATCGGGATCTTGCCGTTGGCCTTGTAGTGCGCCAGCCAGGGTCCGATCACGCTGAACAGGGGCTCGAACAGGGACACGTCGATCACCTGCCCCCTAGCGCGGCCCCTGTCGCGCGCAAGGAGGGCGACGACCGCCGCTCCGAAGCCGGATATGCCGGCGACCATGTCGGCGAGCGCCATCGGCGGCAGCAGCGGCGGCTTGTCCTCGAACCCCGTCATCGCGGCAAAGCCGGTCAGCGCCTCGACCAGGGTGCCGAAGCCCGGCTTCCCGGCGTATGGACCGGTTTGCCCATAGCCGGAGACCCGGACGATCACGAGGCCGGGCTGCGTCTTCCACAGTTCCTCGGGTCCGAGACCCCATTTCTCAAGAGTGCCGGGCACAAAATTCTCGACCAGCATGTCCGAGCGGGTGACCAGCCCGTGCAGGAGCGCGGCCCCCTCCTCCTGCCGGAAATCGAGTGTGAAGCTTTTCTTCGAGCGGGCGTACTCCTTCCACCAGACCCGCCCCTCGCCGAAATCGCGCAGATCGTCGCCGATGCCCGGGCGCTCGATCTTGATGACCTCCGCCCCGAAATCGGCGAGCATGCGGGTCACCATGTTGCCGGCCGCCAGCCGGGTCATGTCGACGACGCGGACTCCGGCCAGCGGTCCGTCCGCATCAGGCCAGTATTCACCGTTTTGCATTCGCAAACCTTCCGCAGGGCTTGGGCGCATCGTCCATGTGCCGTCTGCCCCCGTCACCTGCCTGTCACCCGCCCGTCACATTATCGTACCGGGCAGCCAGGTCGACAGGAACGGCAGATAGGCCACAAGCCCCAGAACGATGAGCTGAATCAGGAAAAACGGCAGGGATTCCCGGATCACCTCGGTCAGCGGCGCGCCGGACATGTTCGTGACCATGAACAGGATGATGCCCACCGGCGGCGTCAGCAGGGCGATGCCCAGGCACAGAACGAAGACCGGCGCGAAGTGCAGCGGATCGATGCCGATCGCTTCGACGGCCGGGAACAGGACCGGCACGAAAATGAAGACCATGCCCAGCGTGTCCAGCCCGCAGCCGATGATCAGCAGGAAGACGATGACCAGCAGCATCACGGTCTGCGGGTCGGTCGAAATCGCGCCGATCAGGTCGACCAGCTGATCCCCCATGCCGGTGTTGAGCACCACCCAGCTGAAGAAGGAGGCCGGCGCCAGCAGGATCAGCAGGTTCCCCGCACCCTGGCTCGTCGACACGAAAAATTCCCAGGTGCTCTTCAGGGTCAATTCCCGGTAGGACATCGAGACCAGCAGGGCGTAGAGGCAGGCGAGAACGCCGGTTTCCGTAACCGTAACCACACCGAACAGGATACCGCCGACAACGATTACCGGCATGGCCAGCGCCGTCAGTCCCGATACGGTGGCTTCGCCGATTTCCTGCAATGTCGACCGTCTCGGCGCCCGCGGATAATTCCGTGCCACGCTCAGCCAAAGCGACAGGCCCATGAGGCCGACGCCGAGCAGCAGGCCGGGGATGGCGCCGGCCAGGAACAGCGACCCGATCGGCACTTCGGCCATGACACCGATCACGATCATGGCAATGCTGGGCGGAATGATATGGCCGACCGTCGACGACGCACCGGTCACCGCCGCCGCATAGGCCGGGGAGTAGCCTTCCTTCTTCATCGCCGGGATCAGCACGCTGCCGACGGCGGAGGTATCTGCGACGCAGGATCCGGAAACGCCGGCGAAAAACATGCTGCCGGTCACGTTCACCATGGACAGGCTGCCCGGCACCCGGCCGATCAGGACGCGCGAGAAATTCAGCAGCCGGGCCGTCAACCCGCCGGACGTCATGATGGCGCCGGCAAGAAAGAACAGGGGGATGGCCATCAGGCCGTAATGCTCCAGCCCGACGACCATCTGCAGGGGCAGCATGACCAGCATGTCGAGCTGGCCGGAGACTGTCAGATAGAAGGCCGCCGCCATACCCATGGAGAAGGTCACGGGCACGCCGATCAGCATCAGGACCAGGAGGGACGAGAACAGGATGAAGATATCCATCGGGTCTACCCGTCCCGGTTCTTGTCCGCATCCGGGAAATAATACTGTCCGATCTGGCGCACGAAGACCCGGATGAATTGCAGCACCATGACGCTGCCGACGACCGGAACGACAATGAACAGGTAATCCCGGGTAAAGGGCAGCGTGTCGTAAATTGCAGAGCTCTGCAGTTCAACGACCTCGAAACTCTTGTAGATAACGATCAGCAGAAACAGCGCGCTCGCGAGGCTGATGCCCGGCATGAGAATCCGCTGGATGCCGTGCGGCAGGTATCGCTCCGCCAGTTCCACCCGAATCTGGCTCTGGTCGCGGATACCCGATGCGCCGCCGAACCAGATCGCCCAGATGAAGAGAAACATCGAGAGCGGCGTCGCCCAGACGAGCGGCGCGGCCAGGATATAGCGAAAGAAGATTTGCAGGCAGAGGACGACGATCATGCCCGCAAACGCCAGGACGCCGAGATAATCGAACGTCCGGTCGACGGCACGGATCAGCCGCCGCGCGCGCTAGCGCGCGGCGGGGGGCGTGTTACGGTTTTACAAGAAGGAAACGGCCCACCGGGTTAGCCCGAATAGGGGGGGGCCCCGCGGGCGTTTAATACAGTATTAGGGCAGTTTGTT